>NZ_BAAALF010000016.1:0-76931 GCF_039528135.1 Kitasatospora nipponensis
CGCCGCGAGGCGGCCGTGTGGCGGCTGGTCCGGCTCACCGCCCGGGCGGCCGGGGCCGCGGCCCGGGCGGGCGCGGCGCTGGCGGCCGGGCTGCTCGCGCTGCTGACGTCCCCGGTCGGGGCCGGGACCGGGCGGCAGCCCACCGGCCCCGCCCCGGGCACCCCGACCGTCCGGCTCCGGCCGCCGGCTCCGGCACTGCTGCAGCACTGCGTGATCAGGCGCGGCCCCCCGGTGCCCGCGGCGGGCTGACCCGGTCCCGGGAGGCCACCGCCCGCGGTGCCCCGCTCCTCGGCCACCGGCCGGCCGCCGCCTCCGGCTCGACCCCACCCCGCACCCGCCCGCCCGGCTCCCGGAGCCCGGCCGGCGCGGCACCGCGTCCTGCCCACCGGCCTCCGCACGGACGGCCCCACGGACGGCCCCGGTGCGCAGCGGGTGGGGGCCGACGCCCGCGTGCCGTCCCGCTCCGCAGACCGACCGACCTGAGGACCGTCATGATCACCTTCCCGTCCACCACCACCCGCGTCCGCCGCACCGCCGCCCTCGCCCTGGCGGGCGCCGCCGTGCTGCTGGCCGCCGGCCCGGCCGCCGCGCACGTCACCGTGCAGCCGTCCAGCGTGCCCGCCGACGCCACCGACCAGACCTTCGCCTTCCGGGTCCCCGACGAGGACGACACCGCCTCGACGGTGAAGGTCGAGGTGGACCTCCCGACCGACCACCCGATCCCGTCCGCGCTGGTCGCCCCGGTGCCCGGCTGGACCGACCAGATCCAGACCACCAAGCTGGCCACCCCGATCCACACGGACGACGGCGACATCACCGAGGCCGTCTCGCAGATCGTCTGGACCGGCGGCCAGATCGCGCCCGGCCACTACCAGGACTTCACCGTCGACTTCGGCGCGCTGCCCGCCGGCACCGACACCGTGGTCTTCAAGGCCCTGCAGACGTACGGCAACGGCACCGTGGTCCGCTGGATCGACGTGCCGCAGGCCGGGCAGCCCGAGCCCGAGCACCCGGCGCCGACGCTGCACCTCACCGCCGCGGGCGGCGCCACCCCGGGCACGGGCGCGAGCAGCACCCCGACGGCGGGCGCGAGCACGAGTGCGGGCGCGAGTGCGGGCGCGAGCAGCGGCTCCGCCACGCCGACCGGCACGACCGCGGCCCGCAGCGGCGGCAGCGACTCCACCGCCCGCGCGCTCGGCATCACCGGCATCGTGGTCGGCGTCGTGGGCGTGGCGGTCGGCGTCCTGCTCGGCCGCCGTCGTTCGGGCGGCGCCGGCCCGGCCGCCTGACGGCCCGAGGGCCCGAGGGCTCCGCTGGCCGGTGCTCGCTGACGGACAGTCGTCCGGTGCTCGGTATGACAGATGTCCTACCGAGGACCGGACGGCTGTCTCTGCCGGCGGTGACCCCCCGCGCGCCAGACTCGTGGATGTCGGCAAGAGGCCGGCGGGCGGGACAGCGGACAGCGTGCAGCACCCAGGGGGCGGCCATGAGCATCAGCATCAGCAGCGTCGACATGTTCACCGAGTCGAACCGGGCCAGCACGCCGACCGCGCTGGTCGCCGAGGCCTCGCAAGCCCCGCAGGCCCCGCAGGCCCCGCAGGCCGCTCAGCTCCCGGCCGACATCGCGGCGTTGCAGGGGGTCAAGCCGCTGCCGGCCTGGTTCTTCGCCTTCGAGGGCGTGATGGGCGGGGCGTTCGACATCCTCAAGGCCGACCCGAACGCCTGGATGGTGCTGGCCGGCCTGGGCCTGGTCAACCTCACCATCGGCCTGACGGTGCTGAGCAAGCGGCGCAAGCTGCTCAAGGCGATGCTGAAGAACGGCCGCACCCGGGCCATCGCCATCGGCCTCGTCTCGCTGCGGATGGGCGTGCACCTGGTGCTGGGCCTGCTCGGCGCCGAGATCACCAGCGCCGCGGGCCACCTGGTGCTGGCCGCGCTGATGGCCGCCACCACGGTCGGGCTGCTCTGGTTCGACCAGCGGGTCAGCTTCCGGGCCCTGGGCCTGTCGCTCGACCGCCGCGGCTGAGCCGGTGGGCCGGCCGGGCATCGGCCACCGGCTGCTGGACCTCGACGGTCGTCGGCATCGCGGATTCCCTGTCGCACCGCCGGTGCGGAGCCGACCCCCCGCGTCCCGGCGGGCGCCGGTTGGGAAGACGATCGTCCGTCAGCAAGGGCAGGCGCCCACGTGGGGGGTGCCGTCCGCCACTGACGGGGGCCGGCCCCGCAGGCAACATGCTGAAGCATATTCAGTGCAGTTGCAAGTGATGCGCAATAGTGTGATCCCGGCACGATCACCACCTTCGAAAGGAGCCGTGTCCTGATGGGCACCTACGCGCTTCCCGACCTCCGGTACGACTACTCCGCCCTCGAGCGCGCGATGAGCGCCGAGATCCTGGAGCTGCACCACTCCAAGCACCACGCCGCCTACGTCAAGGGCGCCAACGACACCCTGGAGCAGCTGGCCGAGGCCCGCTCGAAGGAGCAGTTCGGCACCCTGGTCGGGCTGCAGAAGACGCACGCCTTCCACCTGTCGGGCCACGTGCTGCACTCGCTCTTCTGGGAGAACCTCTCGCCGGACGGCGGCGACCGCCCGGACGGCGCCCTGGGCACCGCGATCGAGGAGCACTTCGGCGGCTTCGAGGCCTTCCGCAAGCAGCTGACCGCCGCCACCGTCGGTGTCCAGGGCTCGGGTTGGGGCATCCTCGGCTGGGAGCCGCTGAGCCGCAGCCTGATCGTCGAGCAGGTCTACGACCACCACGGCAACGTCGGCCAGGGCACCACCCCGCTGCTGGCCTTCGACGCCTGGGAGCACGCCTACTACCTCCAGTACCGCAACGTGCGCCCCGACTACGTCGAGAAGCTCTGGGACGTCGTCGACTGGAACGACGTCGCCGCCCGCTTCGCCGCCGTCGCCGGCTCCTGACGCCCGCACCGGTGCGGGCGTCCGCCACCCGCACCGGTCACGGCCGGCACCGGTCACAGCCGGCCCGCGTCGCAGCCGCCACCGGTCACGGCCGGCCCGCGGCGGCCTCCAGGTCGAGCAGCAGGCGCTTGGCCTGCGCGCCACCGGCGTACTGGCCGGGCGAGCCGTCCGAGCGCACCACCCGGTGGCAGGGCACCACCAGCGGCAGCGGATTGCCCGCGCAGGCCGTACCGACCGCGCGCACCGCCCGCGGGCTGCCGGCGGCCGCGGCCACCTCGGCGTAGCTCTCGGTCCGCCCGTAGCCGATCTCGGGCAGGTGGGTCAGCACGTCGCGCCGGAAGCCCTCCCTGGACAGCCGGTGGTCCAGCGGGAGCTCGAAGCGCCGCCGCCGGCCGGCGAAGTACTCCTCCAGCTGCCGGGCCGACTCGTCCAACCGGCCCGGCGCGCGCAGGATCCGCGCGCTGACCGTGTCGCTCAGGACCTGCAGCACCGCGTCGTGGTCCTGCACGGCGAACGCGATCCGCACCAGGCCCCGCTCGGTCGCGGCCAGCAGCAGGGAGCCGACCGGGGAGTCCAGGGTGCGGTACGCGACGTCCAGGACGCCCGCGTCCCGAGCCGCGTCGGCCAGCCGGGCGTGCAGGCGGGCCATCGCCCGCGCCTCCTCCGCGCCGTCACCGCCGCCGGCCAGCGCGGCGAGCAGGCTCGCGTCCGCCTCCCGAACGTCCTCGCCGTCGGATCCGCGGGTCGCCCCCGTGCTCGTGCTCGTGCTCGTCATCGTCCTCGTCCTCCCGTCGTGTTCAGGTCGTGTTCAGGCCGTCGGCCGACCGGGCGGCCGGCCCCTGCCGCCCGTCCCGCGGGTAGCGGGCGCGCAGCGCCTTGATGCCGTCGGCGGCGGCCCTGCGCGCCGCGTCCGTACTGCCGCCCATCACGGCCGCCACCTCCCGGTAGGGCAGGCCGGCCAGGTAGTGGTAGGCGACCGACCGGCGCTGGCGGTCGGGCAGCGTCCGCAGGGCCGCCCACAGGTCCGGGTCCCAGTCCTGGGGCCGGCCCAGTGGGCTGGGCCGCTCGGGCAGCTCGTCGACCGGCGTGGGGCGGCGGGCGCCGGCCCGGACGGCGTCGATCGCCTTGCGGTGCGCGACGGTCACCAGCCAGGCCTCGACGTTCGCGTCGGCGGGGAGGTCCGGATAGGCCTTCAGGGCCGCGAGGAAGGTCTCCGACCAGGCGTCCTCCGCGTCGTGCGGCCCCACGACGGCCCGCACGACCCGCAGCACCATCGGCCCGTGGTCCGTGACGATCTGCTCGAACAGTGGCTTGCTCACACCGGGTAGACGACCGGGCGCCGCCGAACGTGAGCCCGCGCCCCGGACGGGCTCCCCGTCCCGTTCCGTCCCGGTCAGAACAGCCGCCCCCTCCGCCGCTCGGCCGGCTCCTCCAGCTCCAGCAGGAAGCGCTTGCGGTCGAGCCCGCCCGCGTAGCCGCGCAGGCTGCCGTCGGCGGCCAGCACCCGGTGGCAGGGGACGATCACCGACAGCGGGTTGAGCGCGTTCGCCGCCCCGACCGCCTGCGCCAGCGACCGGTCCCCGAGCAGACGGGCCAGGTCGCCGTAGGAGCGGGTCTCGCCGTACGGGATGGCCACCAGCAGCTCCCAGACCCGGTGCTGGAAGTCGTTGCCCTCGGCGGCCAGCGGCAGGTCGAACTCCCGTCGCTCCCCGGCGAAGTACTCGCCCAGCTGGCCGCGGAGCGGCGCGAACCCCTGGTCGGTGCGCTCGCCGAAGGTCTCCGCCGGGGGCCGTCGCAGGTGCCCCTCGAAGTACAGCCCCACCAGCGCGCCGTCCTGGGCGATGGCGGTGAGCTCCCCCACCGGCGAGTCGATGAGCGTGTGCGTCCTCATGGCCGCCCTCCTGCCAGCCCCGGCGGTCTCCTGGCGACCGCCTCCGTCACCGAGTAGACGCCCCGCCCGACACGAACGTGAGACCGGCCCGGGCACCGCGTTCCGGCGATCTTGTAGGGTCGCCGTCAGGCCGGGGTCCGGGCCTGCGGAACCGCACGTCCGGCGGCACACCCACGCGACCACACCGACCCTGAGGGCAGCGGCATGCGCTACGGAATTCTCGGCTCGCTCGAAGCCCGCCGCGGTGAGCTCCGGATCGAGGTGGAGCGGCCGCGCCGGCGGGCCCTGCTCGCCTTCCTGCTGCTCAACGCCAACCGCTCGGTGACCACCGAGCAGCTGGTGGACGCGCTCTGGGGCGAGCGCCCGCCGGCCAGCGCCCGCGGCCAGGTGCACACCGCGCTCTCCGAGCTGCGCAAGCTGCTCGGGGCCGACGGCGCGGACCCGCTCTCCTCCCCCGACGGCGGCTACCGGCTGACCGTCGAGGAGTCCGCGCTCGACGTCAGCACGTTCCGCCACGCCGTCGGCGAGGCCCGCCGGCTGGCCGAGCGCGGCGAGGCACGCGCGGCGGCGCACGCGGTGCGCGCGGGCCTCGCGCTGTGGCGCGGCGACGCGCTGAGCGGCATCGAGGCGCCGTTCGCCGAGGCGGCCCGCAGCCGGCTGGAGGAGGAGCGCTTCGCCGCGCACGAGTTGCTGGCCGACATCGAGCTCGACCTCGGACAGCACCAGCAACTGGTCCCCGAGCTGACCGCCCTGCTGGACGCCTACCCGGCCCGCGAGGGCCTGGCCGAGCGGCTGATGCTCGCGCTGTACCGCGGTGGCCGGCAGACCGACGCGCTGGCGGTGGCCCGGCGGCTGCGCGCGGTCCTGGCCGAGGACTTCGGGCTGGACCCCGGCCCCTCGCTGCTCGCGATGGAGAGCGCGGTCCTGCGCGGCGACCCGGCGCTGCGGCGCGAACCCGCCCGGACGGGACCGCCGCCGGCCGTCCAGCCGCCCGCGCCGGCCCCCGCGCAGGCAGGGGCACCCGCACCCGCCGCAGCGCCGGCTCCGGCCGGCACCAGCTGGTCGGAGCGCTGGCCGAGCACCCCGCGCCCTGCCCAACTGCCCTCTGCCGCCAACGGGTTCGTCGGGAGACTGGCCGAGGCGGACAGCCTCGACGCGGTCTGGCGAGGAGCCCCGGGCGGCCCGCGGATCGCCATCGTCACCGGACCGGCCGGCGCCGGCAAGACCGCGCTGGCCGTGCGCTGGGCGCGCCAGCGGGCCGACGACTTCCCCGACGGGCAGCTCTTCGTCGATCTGCGGGGCTACGCGGAGGGCGCCTGCGAGGAGCCCGCCCAGGTCCTGGAGCGGTTCCTGATCGCGCTCGGCGTGGCGGGTCCGCAGGTACCGGCCACCGAGTCGGCCCGCGAGGACCTCTACCGCTCCTGCCTGGCGGAGCGCCGGATGCTGGTGGTCCTGGACAACGCCCGGGACTACCAGCAGATCCGGCCGCTGCTGCCCGGCGCGCCCGGCTGCCTGACCCTGGTGACCAGCCGGGGGGCACTGGGCACGCTCGTGGTGGAGTCGGGCGCGGTGCCGGTCCGACTGGGCCGGATGACCCCGGAACAGTCCGTCGAGGTGCTCAGCGGGATCCTCGGGCCCGAGCGGATCGCCGCCGAGCCCGACCAGGCCCTGGCGCTGGCCACCCTCGGCGGCGAGCTGCCGCTGGCACTGCGGATCATCGCGGCCCGCCTGGTGGAGGACCCGGACGCCCTGCTCGCCGAGCTGGTCGCGGAACTGGCCGCGGAGGGCAGCCGGTTGGACGGCCTGGAGCTGCCGGGCGACCGCAGCAGCGCGGTCGGCCGGGCACTGGACCACACCTACCGCCAGCTGCGTCCGGAGCTGGCCCGCTCGTTCCGACTGCTCGGCGTGCACCCCGGGCAGCTGGGCGGGGCCGCCGCCGCGGCCCTGATCGGCACCGGCCCCGTCCTGGCCACCGCGCCGGCCGCCGTCAACAGACGGCTGCTGCGCGAACTGGAGGCCGTCCACCTGGTGGAGCGGCCCGGACCGGACCGCTACGCGCTGCACGACCTGGTGCGGCTCTACGCCCAGCACCGCACGAGCGGCGGCGCGGCCGAGCGCGACGCCGCCCGGGCCCGGCTCCTCGACTGGTACATCGGCCTCAGCGCCGCGGCCGCGCGCCAGCTGGACCCCGGCCGCCCGCAGAGCGAACCGCGGGTGGAGCACCGGCTGGACACCCCGGACCCGTTCCCCGACGTCGAGGCCGCGCTCGCCTGGTTCGACCTGGAGGCGGAGAACCTGCTGGCCCTGACCCGGCTGGCCGCCCGGTCCGGCGACCACCGCGCGGTCTGGCAGCTGGCGGACCACCAGTTCGGGCACTTCATGCGCAGCCACCGGCTGGACGCCTTCGTCGAGTCCTACCGGCTCGCCGAGGAGGCGGCCCAGCTCGGCGGGGAACAGCACGTCGCGGCGCTGATGGCCAACAACCTGGGCGTCGCCCACTCCTTCCGCCGCGAACTGCCGCTCGCCAAGGCGGCCTACGAGCGCGCGCTGGCCATCCACCTGGAGCGCGGCGAGCTGCGGCGCGTGCTGAGCACCCGGAGCAACCTCGGCAGTCTGCACTTCGACCTGGGCCTGCTCAGCGAGGCCCGCGGCTACCAGGAGGCAGTGGCCGCCGACGCACGGGAGCTCGACGAGCCGCGGCTGCTGGCGGTGAGCCTGTCCAACCTCGGGCTGACGCTGGGCGACCTCGGCGAGTACGAGGAGTCGCAGACCCTCCAGGAGGAGGCGCTGGCGGTCCTGGCCGCGCGCTGCCCGCAGGAGCGGCAGTACATCCTGCGCGCCAACCTCGCCCGGGTGCGCTTCGTCGCCGGCCACTACGAGGCGGCCCAGGCCGACTGCCGCGCCGCGCTCGTGGAGGCGCGCAGCCACGGCGACCTGCTGCACACCGCGCGGCTGCTCTGCCACCTGGGCGACTGCCTGCTGCGCGACGGGCACCCGGACGA
The DNA here is from genome assembly GCF_039528135.1 of Kitasatospora nipponensis. NCBI lineage: Bacteria > Bacillati > Actinomycetota > Actinomycetes > Kitasatosporales > Streptomycetaceae > Kitasatospora > Kitasatospora nipponensis. The sequence continues at coordinate 7,817 of NZ_BAAALF010000016.1, forward strand.
GGCGCGGACGGCCTGGCAGGAGTCCCTGGACCTCTTCACCGAGTGCGGCAGCCCGCAGGTGGCCAACGCCCAGGTCCGCCTGGCGACCAACGGCCTGCCGGCCGTCGAACCGACCTAGGACTGCCCTTCTCGACCCTTCGGGAGCGCGCGCCGGTGTAACGTCCCGGCGCGCCGAACCTCTGCGTCGCCCCCGCGTCGACCCCCTGCGTCGACCCGGTGGGGCCATGAGAAGAGCATGAGAAGAGCGCGAGAAGCGCGCTGCGTCAGAGTGGATCACGAGCCGGTCGCCACCGGTCCACCCCGCACCGCACCCCGGCTCGCCGACCACGTGAAGCCAATCGCACGGAAAGCAGTAAGTCAAGAAATCCGGAATCGATTCGCCGATCGACACCGGAATGTCCATGATCGACCTTTTCCCGACACTCGACACCTTCCCGGACGGAATATCCGGACCTGCCACCGACGGCTTGACACCGGATTCCACCGGGAGCTTTGATCAATCCCGTTCGGCGCGGAATGGCCGCCGAATGTGCCGCTCCATGACCCGCCATTCATCCAGGGCTCGCGCCGGCGAGCCCTGGGAGTCCCGAGCTCCGAGCAAGGCCACCATGAACCTCCCCAGCACCTGCCCCACCCCTTGCCCCACCTTCGTCGACCGCCCGCTCGGCCGGCTCCTGCCACCGCCCAGGCCGCCGCCGGAGCACCGCCCAGGCCGCCGCCCCTCGCACCCGGAATCCCCGAGCCGCTCCCCGACGCATTCCCGCTCCCGCACCACCCACGCCACCCGCCCCGCGAAAATCCATCCGCCTACCCCGGCCGGATTCCCGCGTCCCGAATCCCCCACCGCCAGCCATTCCCGGCGCATTCCGGCGACCCCGGAACCACCCGCCGCCTGGCATTCCAGAAATCCGGCCGAGCCGCCGGACCGACCTCCGCCCTCCACCTCCCCGGACGGCCGGAGAATGCGCCGACCCGGTCCCGTCCACCCGAGGGATCCCGTCGTTCGACAGGCCGCCGAGGACCTACGGGGGTGGGCCTCGGCGCCCTGTCGTCCGACGGGCGCCCCACCGTCGCCGGCTCAGCCCGCCGCGACTCGGCCCGCCGCGACGGCCTCGACGGCCCGGCACCAGTCGACGGTGTCGCGCAGCGTCTCCTCCAGCGGGCGCAGCACCAGACCGAGTTCCCGCACGGCCTTGTCCGAGCTGGTCGGGTTGTCGTGGTGCAGGGTGCGGACCGCCTTGACGTTCACCAGCGCCGGGACCCGCCGGAGGCGGGCCAGGCCCTGCGCGACCCAGGCCACCGTCAGGGCCACCGGGTACGCCGGCCGCCGGGTGGGCGCGGGCACCCCGCTGACGGCTTCGAGGGTGCTGAAGATCTGCCGCGTCGAGGCGTACGGGCCCCCGACGATGTACCGCTCCCCGCTGCGCCCGTGCTCCACCGCGGCGATCATCGCCTGCGCCACGTCCCGGGCGTCGGCCACCTTGCCGCCGCCGGGCAGCACCGCGGGGATCGCGCCGGCCAGGAAGTTGCGCACCAGCCGTCCGCTGCTGGAGGGGGCGGTGTCGTGCGGGCCGAAGAGCCAGCTGGGCAGGATCACCACGACCGGGAGCCGGTGGGTCCGCAGGAAGTCGGCGACCGCCTGCTCCGAGCGCACCTTGCTGCGCAGGTAGGGATTGCGCAGCACGCCCCGGTCGGCCGGCACGCTCTCGTCGGCGGGCCCGCCGCCGGGCCGGTGGCCGACCACCCCGGCCGAGCTGACGTGGATCGCCTTCCCCACGCCCGCCCGGTCGGCCGCCTCCAGCAGGGCGACGGTGCCGTCCACGTTGACCGCCTGCAACCGGTCGTCGTGCTCGCCCGGTTGGAACGTCTCACGGAAGTACGCCGCGGTGTGGAACAGCACGTCGCAGCCCTCCAGCGCGGCGGCGAACCGGCCGACGTCCAGCAGGTCGCCCTCCACCAGCCGCGCCCCCGTGTCGCCGAGCACCCGCTCGCCGACCAGCCGGTCCCGCACCAGCGCGGTGACCTCGTACCCCTGCTCCCGCAGCGACCGGATCAGGTTGCCGCCGAGCAACCCGGTGCCGCCGGTGACGAACGCCTTCATTCCCGTGCCTCCCCGCACTCTTCCTCCCTGGTGGACGGTGCGCCGTGCGCACCGAGGAAACCGGCCAACGCCCGCCGCACGGACGGGTCGGGGCCACCGCCGGCCAGCTCCAGCAGCGCGGCCTCGGACGACAGGGCGACGAACAGCCGCGCGCTGACCTCCGGCTCGGGCCACCCCATCGCCGCGAACTGCGGTGCGGCGAAACGGGCATGACCCTCGTTCCGGGCCGCGATCTCCTCCTGGATCAGCGGTTCGAACCGGGCCTCCAGCAACAGGGCCTTGAGCGCCCGCTGTTCCAGGCACGAGTCGAGGTACGCGTACGACCCGGCCTCCAGTGCCGCCCGCCCCACCGGCATCGAGTCGACCGCCCGCCGGATCCGCTCGACCGTGCGGTCGTAGAAGGTCCGGTGCAGCGCGAGCACGAACTCCGCCCGGCTGGCGAAGTGGACGTAGAACGTCCCCTTGGCCACCCCCGCCTCACTGGTCACGTCATTGACGCTCAGCCCCTGCAAGCCCCGCCCCGCCAGCCGCAGCCCCGCCTCGATCAGCGCCGTCCGCTTGCCCTCCGGATCCCGCACCCGCGCCATCACCCTGGCCACACCTCCGCCGTCGCCGCTTGCCGTGGGCCTCATACTGACTGACCGGTCGGTCATTAGCAAGGCCCTGCTGACCCCCCGTCACCCCCGACGTCGCAGCCGTTCCGCCGCCGGCCCGGGTCGATCCCCCGCCGCAACAGCCGCCCCCGCCCCCGTCCCCGTCCCCGCCCCCGTCCCCGTCCCCGTCCCCGTCCCCGTCCCCGTCCCCGTCCCCGTCCCCGAAGAACCGTCCGTCAGGCCCCCGAGCGCCAAGACTTCCGCCCCCGCGCGGCCGGCGCCGAACGCGCCGCGCCCGACCACGGCCGCTCCAGGACTCCACGCCCCCGGAACCGTCACCCTCGCCCGGACAGGACCGGGGCTCAGGCGCGGAAGGCGGCGAGCAGCTTGTCGGCGAGGCGGTCGAGGTAGTCGGGGTCGGTCGGGGTGTGGACGACCGCGAGGCGCCAGTAGAGCGGGCCGGCCAGGAAGTCGAGCGCGAGTTCGCGGTCCACGTCGGCGGGCAGTTCGCCGCGCTCGACCGCCCGGTCCAACAGGCGGGTGGCCTTGCTGCGGCGGGTGTCGCGGACGGCGGCGAAGAGCGCCCGGGCCAGCTCGGGACTGCGGGTGCTCTCGGCGAGCAGGTCGGGGATGATCCTCGAGGGCAGCCGGTGGCGCAGCGCGCCGGCGATGTCGGCGAGGAAGGCGAGCACGTCGCCGCGCAGGGTGCCGCTGTCGGCGACCTCGGGCGCGTCCACGGCGACCGCGGAGACGAGGGCGACGGTCATCTCCAGCTTGGACGGCCAGCGGCGGTAGATGGCGGCCTTGCCCGCCCCGGCCCGCTTGGCGACCGCCTCCAGGGAGAGCCGCGCGTAACCGACCGACGCCAGCTCCTCGAAGAAGGCGGCCGCGATCGCCGCGGTCACCGTGTCCTGGAGCACCGGCCCGCCGGGGAGCCGGCGCTCGGGAGCGGCGGGCGGGGCGGCGGGGGCGGGGTCCCGAGGGGCGGGCGAGCTGGGCATGCCCCGAACCTACACCAGACGGAACGGTTGCGTCTCGACTAGACGGGGGCTAGGGTCGCCAGCAGACGAGACGCACCCGTTCCGTCTCGACAACAGGCTGGAGGCACCTCATGCGGTTCCTGTACGAGGACGAGTCGTTCTCCTTCGAGACGCTGCGCACGGCCGGCTTCGCCGGCTACGGCGGCGCCGACCTGGGCGAGGTCGTGGCCACCGCCCGCACCATCGGCGAGGGCGACGAGGAGGCGTGGCTGCGCGAGTGGAAGAGGACCGCGGAGCGCGTCCACGCCATCGGCAGCCGCGCCCTGGCCGCCGGGCACCGGGTCAGCGCGCGCGAGGCCCTGCTGCGCGCGTCGAACTACTACCGCACCGCCGAGTTCTACCGCCGCGACGACCCCGCCCACGACCCCGAGGTCAAGCTCCTCTCCACGCTCTCGCGCGAGACCTTCGCGACCGCCGCGGCCCTGATGGACACCCCCGTCGAGGCCGTGCGGATCCCCTACGAGGACACCACCCTGCCCGGCTACCTCTTCCTCGTCGACGACTCCGGCACGCCCCGCCCCACCGTCGTCTTCACCAGTGGCTTCGACTCCACGCTGGAGGAGGCCTACTTCGCCCTCGCCGCGGCCGCCCTGCGCCGCGGCTACCACGTACTGGCCTACGACGGACCGGGCCAGGGCGCGGCGCTGCGCGAGCAGGGGCTGGTCTTCCGTCCGGACTGGGAGGCCGTGGTCACCCCCGTGGTCGACTACGCGCTGACCCGCGCCGAGATCGACCCCGACCGGCTCGTCCTGTTCGGCTACAGCCTCGGCGGCTACCTCGCCGCCCGCGCCGCCGCCCACGAACACCGCCTGGCCGCCCTGATCCTGGACGACGGCCTCTTCGACTACCACGCCGCCCACACCCAGGTCATGCCGCCGTTCCTGCGGGAGTGGATCGAGGCCGGACGGGACGACCTCGCCGACCCCGTCGCGGGCCTGCTGATGTCGGCCGGCACCCAACTCCGCTGGGCCCTGCGCAACGGGGTGTGGGCCTTCGGCGCCACCTCGGTCGCGGACTACGTCCGCCGCACCGCCGCCTACACCCTCGAGGGCGTCGCCCAGCTCATCGACTGCCCCACCCTCATCCTGGACGCCGAGAACGACCAGTTCTTCCGCGGCCAGCCCCAACGCGTCCAGGCCGCCCTGACCTGCCCGCACACCCTGATCACCCTCACCGAGGCCGAAGGCGCGGGCGAGCACTGCCACATGGGCGCCATGTCCCGCTTCCACCAGGTCACCTTCGACTGGCTCGACACCACCCTGGCCCCGACCCCGACCCCCGCCTCCTGACCCCGCAGCCGTCGTAAGGCGTCTTCCTGCGGCCCCCTCCGCCGACCGCGACGGCTCCGATCACCCGATCACCCTTGGACGAGACCGTCGATCTCCCGGGCCAGCCGGGCGCCCTCGCGGGTCATGATCTCCGGATCGCGCAGCGCGTTGGTGAGCAGCGACATCCCCTGGTAGGCGCCGACGAGAGCCAGGGCGTGGCCCGCGGGATCGGCCACGCCCAGCTGCCGGTACTGCTGCTCCACCCAGTCCAGCAGTTGGCGGATCACCTGCCCCACCGCCAGGTCGAGCCCGCCCTCGGCCCGCTTGTCGAGCTCGACGGCCAGGGTGCCGGTGGGACACCCCAGGCGAGCCGCGGTGTCCCGCTGATCGACCCACGCGGCCACCAGGCCCTTGAGGCGTTCGCGCGGGTTGGGGAGCCGGTCGAGCCGCCGGGTCAGGGTCGCCAGGTATCCGGAGTGCTCCGCGAGCGCGGCTTCGACCAGCTCGTCCTTGGTCTTGAAGTAGTAGTAGACGTTGCCCGCCGGCACGTCGGCGGCGCGGGCGATGTCGGCGATCGTCGTGCGCTCCACCCCCTGCTCGTGCAGGACCCGGGCGGCGGCGGCGGTCAGTCGCTGCCGCTTGCCGACAGCCGCCCGGCCGGCCGAGCGGGAATCCACTGAGTCAGTCACCCGACTAACTATAGACAGCCGACCACTCCGCCGTGCTAGCTTCTCCCCCAACGGAGTGAGTCAGTCAACTAACTCACTCCCTCACTCCTCACTCCTCACTCACATCAAGGGGATCATCATGATCGTTGTCACGGGTGCGACCGGGAACGTCGGACGGGCGCTGGTGCGGATGCTCACCGAGGCACGACTGCCGGTGACGGCGGTGTCGCGGCACATCACCGCCACCGACGTGCCGCCGGGGGTCCGCACGGTGGCCGCCGATCTGGCCGAACCAGCCGGCCTGCGGGACGCCTTCGACGGCGCGCGGGCACTGTTCCTGCTGGTGGCCGGCGAGGACCCGGACGGCATCCTGGCGGCCGCCCGGTCCGCCGGAATCAGCCAGGTGGTGCTGCTCTCCTCACAGGGCGCGGGAACCCGGCCCCAGGCCTACCGGCACCCCGTCCTGTTCGAGACGGCCGTGCGGAAGTCCGGCCTCGACTGGACCGTCCTGCGCTCGGGTGGAATGGCCACCAACGCCTTCGCCTGGGCCGAGTCGATCCGCACCCGACGAGCGGCCGAGGCACCGTTCGGCGACGTCGGCCTGCCCTTCGTCGACCCCGAGGACGTGGCCGCGGTCGCCGCCACCGTCCTGCAGACCCCGGACGCCCACCTGGCCGCCACCTACACCCTGACCGGCCCCGCCCCGACCACCCCACGCGAACGCGCGGCCGCGATCGCCGCCGCCCTGGGCGAGCCGGTGCACTTCACCGAGCAGACCCGCGCACAGGCCCACGCCCAACTCGCCCGATTCATGCCCCTCCCCGTGGTCGAGGGCACCCTGGCCATCCTCGGCGAGCCGACCGAGGACGAGCAGCGGCCGAGCCCCGACATCGAACACATCCTGGGCCGCCCCCCGCACACCTTCACCACCTGGGCCGCCCACAACACCCCGGCCTTCCGCTGACCACACCGGCCCACCAGCCGGGGCGCCGCGCGAAGAGCAATCACCGGCGGCGAGATCAGGGCCCCCAACAGCACACAAGCACTGCGGAGTTCCGGGAACGGCATCCGACGAGCTCGCGCCCTGCACTCGGCAATTCCGCCAACTCGATTGCTTCACAGCGCCTCTGACATGCCGCCACACCGCCCCGCGGCTCGCTGATCCCAGTCGGCCGGCCCCATCGTCGACCGCCATTCACCGCCCCTCCCCGCCTCTTCGGGCACGGACGGGGCACACGACGCTACTCGCCGTCGTCCCGTTCCAGGACCAAGCCGACCGAACCCTCTTCGAGGCCGTTGCTGTCTTCGAGATGCAGGTGGCTGCCGTCCGGGGTGCCGGCCTCGGCAAGAGTCAGAACGTGGCGGGCGAGAGTTCGCAGCCCGGCGGCGTTCGCCTCGATGACGATCTCGGCCCCAAGGTTCCGGACGTTGATCCGTGCGTCCTGCTCCCAGCTGAACACACGCGACACGCCATCAGCGCTCGCGGCCATCGTGGTACTGGCGGTCAGAGGCATCTCCTGCTCGGCTGTCATGACGCCCATCCTGCCGGATCAAGGTGCGGGCAAGGAGTCCGCAGAAGAGCGCAGAACCGCGACACTCGAGCCATCCGCACGCCACCAACGAGCGTGACAGGAAGAACGCCGACAGCATGGATGCGGAAATCACCCACAGGCTCGAAAAGGACACAACCGACCGAGAGGGCACGCGAGGGGCACGAAAGCCAGAATCGGCTCACCAACGACAAAGGCCCAGCCTGGGGATCATGTCCCTGAGCTGGGCCTTTACCACTGGAGCGGGCGACGAGAATCGAACTCGCGCTATAAGCTTGGGAATCTTTGGTCCTTCGGGCCGAAAACAACCTCTGCCCTGCGGCGATGTCCGTCCTGACGACCTTCCGACACGGCCGTCGACGCCTCCTGCCGACCGTCGTTCACCGGTCGTTCTGGCACGGATCTGGCACGCGGTGGCAGGCCACCATGAGTTGCTTCTGCGGCCCATCCACCCTAGATGTGAGTCCGACGTCAGTCGACCTCTGCGAGTAGGTGTCCCCACGTCCTTCGGCTACTGGGCGCTCGATCAACGGTAGGACGCCTACACGTACCGCTCGACAGGTGAGAAAGAATGAGCCCATGGCTACGGAGCACGAGGGTGCGTACTCAACCTGGCACGGGGCGCTCAAGGTCCTGACTCGCGGCGCCCCGGAGCTGCAGGAGTGGCAAGACCAGCGCTACAGGTTCGCTCATCGTGTTGGCGAGCTGCTCGTTGCCGAACAGTCAGGACAGCCAGCAGTAACGGGGCCTGTCCTCTACGGTGTGTACCTGGCGGGAACCGGGCTGGCATACGTGGGCCAGACCGAGCAGGGCGACCGCCGCCTGCGCGACCTTCCCGTGGGCGAAGCCACCATCTCGCGAACACCGTTCCTCCCGAGATCTGGGAGCGTGTGATCGTCGTACAGTGGCCGAACCTCCTCGGCCAGCTGCCACACGAGGAGCAAGAGCAGGCCAAGGAGCTCGGTCCCAGGGTCTGTGGTCTGGTACTTGAGCACCAGACGCAGCTTCTGAGGTCTCCGCCTCCAAACAGCCGACGCCGGCACAGAGACGGCCACTGGCGCCACAGAGAACTGGCAGCAAGTCGTTCCCTCGGGGCAGTACACGCCGACCGGCTGCCGAATCTCCACGAACGCACCCGCGACGCCTGGGACGAGTTGGCTGCCATCGACCGTTCGACCGCTGCCTCATGCCTGTCGGTCACAGCCTTCGGCCGTGTGGTCTTTCCGGCAGCGGTGTGAGGCCAAACAGGCGGCCGGAGGCTGGCTCTTCTCCGGCAGAGGGTAGAGCGACCTGAACCGAAGTAGTCGGAGAAACTCTCAACACACGCTGATCGCTCTCTGTCATCCTTCCGTTGTGGACTTGGAAAACCTTCCGGAAGTTCTGGGTCGCGTTGAAGACGGCGCGCGTGAAGCAGCACGGGTGATCACAACGAGCGCCGGCCCGCTCCGCCGCCCGGGGGTCTCTGCTGTCGCCTCACACCGCGCCTTCATCCCGGTGACCTCGGCCCAGTGGGCCACCGTTCTCGACGACGCCGCCTTGCCGAAGCTCTGGCTCGGGCTTCGAGCCTTGGCGCAGCAGGTGGTCGGGCTCGGCGCCTCAACCGGGCGGGTGGTCGGCCGAACCCTCCCGACACTGCTTGTGCAACTTCGCAGCTCAGCGGACGCCCTGGATACGGTCGCGGGCGAGGTTCTGCGGTTCGCGCCACCCGATGCAGTTGCAGGCGAGGCTCAACTCGTCGAGGACCTTGCAACTCATGGACGAGGCTTCGTCCAAGCAGTGTGGGACTGTGCTGGCGACGGGTGGAACGAGTCCTCGTGGCAGGACGCGAGGACCCGTGGCCAAAGTGCGGACGCCGCAGCGCAAACTCTGCTGGATATCCCGGCAACAAGCCACGGTTCTGATTCGGAGGATGTCTTCGACCGCACCCTCGGAGTCCCGTCTAGCGAGCTACGCGTGGGCAAGGGGCCAGCGTTTGCGGCCCGCCTCGCCGCTGCGTGGTCTCGGGATCCTGAAGGTCTGGACCGCAGGATGCGTGATCAGACAAGCCATCTGCTCGATGACTCGCTCGTGCTGACAGGGAAGGTACGACTGCACCTGGCCGTGCTGGCCGCAGCTGATCGTCCTCTGCTTATGCACCGGGCTGCCGCACTAACTCGCGAGCTTGTCTCGAGCATGTTGGCAGTTGAGCCGGAACAGGTTCGGTCAGCGATTGCCGAACACGTCCGTAGCGAGCCAGCCATGCTCTCCACCCACCGCGGTCTGTTCAATGCATGGGGCATCTACAAGGGCGCTCCGTCAGCCGAGGAGCAAATGCGCCCAGTCGCTGACATGTACAAGATCGTTGTAGAGGGTGACGTGAAGCGGACCGCAAAAGTCCTCCTCCGGCTCCTTGGCCGCCCCGTACCACCGGCGCTCACGCTGGCCACGGCACGGGAGCTGCTGGCATCGGAGCAGACGCAGCCGCTCTGCTCGATACTGGCATCGGTCATCATGCCGGCCTGGCGGAACGCTGTCGCTCACGAGGACTTCCACTGGGACTCGTCGATCGGCGCCCCCTTACTGTCCGGCCAGCAGGTGGATCTGGGCGAGATCCTGGTCGAGGTTGGACGCGCTCGCAGCGTCTGCCTGGGCTTTGAACACGGTGTTGCCATCGCCTACGCCCAAGCCCCTTTGAAGGACTCACAGAGCGCCGAACCGCACAACGAGGTAGCCAGGAATCTGGGCATTCTTCGAGCAGTCGGCGAGGCAGGCCAACCGGTACTGGACCTCCGCCGAATCCGGACCACTGTTCAGTTGGAGGTCCAATCGGTCTCCATCAAGACGCTGGAGACTCTGCTAGGCGCGCTGGTCTCAGGAGCCGAGGTGGACAAGTCTGTCGAGCGATGGGAGGTGCACCAAGGCAGTCGGCGCCCCGCGTTCTGCGTAGACCGATCCGCTATCGACGCCGTGCTGAGTCTCGCCGAGGTCGACGACCAAGATCGAAAAACCCTGACGTTTCCCCCTGCTGGCCTGCCGATGATTGCGAGCGGCCTTGCCAACGCGGGTGCACCGCTGGATAGTGCTGTGTCAGCCCTGCTTGCATTGGCTGCAGCACAGGTGGTCGGCGAACGAGACCGGCTGGCGCGCCGACTGACCAAGAACGATCGGGAGGCTGGCCTAGATCTCCTCAGGACGTTGCAGCTGACCTCCAGAGCCGTCGTCGCAGCCACGGCCTTCATCGACGAGGAGGCTGGTCGGCCGCTGGTCATGTTCGCAAAGCTCCTGCAGTTCGAGCACGACAGCCTGTCGGGATCCAAGCCAGTTGCCATGGTCAACCGTGTTGCACCCGCTGACCGGGCCCTCCGACGACACGCCCCCGCCTTCCTGCCCTGGATCATCGAGCAGTCACCCGGTTAGATCGTGGACCGCGTTTAGGCCACCGAGCCTTCCGCCAAGACCAGTTCGTCTTATGAGGCGCTCAGCTGCCACGTTCCAGCCCGCTCCACATTCGGTCGAAGGTAGCCGCCAGCTTCAGCTGCTTCGGCCGAGTTCATCCTGGGGCGATAGTGCGGAACCGGTAGCCCTTGGCGATCTCGCTCAGCTACCCTGACCAGGGGCATTCGCTCTCGGTGAAGTGCAGCGATACACAGGTGAATTGTCTCCGATTCGAGCTATCTCTTCCTCCGGGCCGGGCGTACCCGTGGCGGCCCTGACTCAGTTACAGCTCAGACGGAACCCGGCACGGAGCGTGGTTGTGGATTTCGATGTCGCCGCCCCAGACCCGGCTGGGATGGTCGCGTCGCTCAGCTCGCTGGGCTACTCGCTCGAAGCAGCCGTGGCGGACCTTGTGGACAACAGCATCTCGGCCGGTGCCAAGAAGGTCGACGTCGAGTTCACCTGGGCTGGCCGTGACTCCTGGATCGCCATCGTCGACGACGGCGACGGGATGACGCCGGATCAGCTGAAGACCGCTATGACGGTTGCTGCCCGCGGGCCCTCCGCACCTCGCACCGCCCACGATCTGGGCCGCTTCGGGGTGGGCCTCAAGTCGGCATCCTTCTCGCAGGCGCGACAGCTCACGGTCGCCAGCTCGGACGCCGGGACGTGGAACGTCCGCACCTGGGATCTCGACATCGTCGAACAGTCCGGTGAGTGGCGACTGCTTCGGGGCACGGACGCCGACACTGAGAAGCTTGTCGATCGCCTGGTCGAGAACTACGGTCACGGCACCGTGGTGATCTGGAAGCGCCTCAACGGCTACCACAGCGACGGGGTCGACGCCGATGACGAAGCCACCCAGAAGCAGTTCTACTCCGAGGCCGCTCGGACGGAGTCCCACCTTGGGATGGTCTTCGCCCGCTTCCTTTCCGGGGCCAGACGTCTCGCACTTCGCGTCTCAGGAACCGAGGTGCAAGCCTGGGACCCGTTCATGGTCTCCCATCCCTCTGTTCAGCGCCTTCCCGTCGAGGAGCTGCCACTCGGCTCCGGATCTGTCCGTGTCGAGGCATTCGTCCTGCCCAGCACGCACCGTCTCTCTCCTGACGTGTACGACAGGGCCGCCGGACCGGGTGGATGGCTCGGCCAGCAGGGGTTCTACGTGTACCGTCGCAACCGTCTGATCCTCGCGGGCGACTGGCTGGGACTTCGCGGCCTTCGGCGCGAGGAGAAGTTCAATCTCGCGAGGATCGCCGTGGACATCCCCGCTGAGACCGATGTCGAGTGGGGTGTCGACATCCGGAAGTCCAGTGTCGTCCCACCTGTCGCACTACGCCGGCACCTGACCCGCATCGCGGCGCATGCTCGCAGCAGGGCCTCCGAGGTACTGCGGCACCGAGGCCAGATCGCCGCGCGAACTCACGGTGACCCACTCGCCTTCGCGTGGACCGTACGGCGGCAGGACGGCCGCGTCACCTGCAAGATCAACAGGAGTCACCCTCTTGTTCGGGAGGTTCTGAGCGTCAGCCATGAACACGGGGTCAACGTCCGCGCGATGCTTCGCCTACTTGAGGAGACAGTCCCTGTCACCGCGCTGCGGGTGATGCACGAGACGGACACTGCAGACGATCCTGTCCCCTTTGACGGAGGTGGAACTGCCAGCTCAGAGGCCGTGGAGGTGGCCGAGAGGATCTTGACCGCCATGATCTCGCAGGGACGCTCGCCGAAGGAGGCTCGCGACCGGATGCGGGTGATGCCGCCCTTCGACCAGTTGCAAGGCTTCTGGTCCGAATGACGCAGCGTCAGGAGTTCCCCTTACGCTCTCCTCTTGAACCCGTCTTCTTGGAGGTCCCTCGTGAGTAACGCCTCTGACGAAACACTCGACATGGCCATGCGTGTGGCCCTCGCCATGCTGCCGGTGGATCGACAGGCGACCCCGGACGAGGTCGCGGTTGCCATCAATGCGGTTCTCGGCATGCTGACGGTCCAGGGCAAGACCCCGGACCGTCACAAACTGACGAGGATGCTCGAGGAACTGGTCGCCGTGTTCCAGGAGTCCTCCTCCGGCTTGGAGGACAGGACGGGCCACAGACCCTGGCTGCCTGACGCCAAGAACGAACGCGACTGGGACTTCTGGGCGCGGTACCGGCGGTATCTCGAGGACGTACGACGCATGCCGCCACGCGTCGTCTGGAGGCTCGACCAGAGCACGGACGAGATCCTCGGCCAGCTCGAAGACCCTCGCCGCAACGGAGCATGGCGGCGCACCGGCCTTGCCATCGGCCAGGTCCAGTCCGGGAAGACGGGCCACTACATCGGTCTTGCCGCCAAAGCAGCTGACGCCGGCTACCGGCTCGTCGTCATCCTCGCCGGTATCCACAACGACCTCCGGAGCCAGACTCAACTGCGCGTCGACGAAGGACTTCTCGGTTTCGACACCCAGTACCAGCTGCGATCGGACCAGGAGGGAGCCAAGTACCGCATAGGAGTTGGCGCGATGTCCCATGCCAAGCGGCTCGACATCGCATCCCTGACCAACAGCGCCGAGAAGGGGGACTTCGACCGCAAGGCCGCCTCGAAGTCGAACATCCCAGTGGGCAACTTTCCCGTCGTTCTTGTGATCAAGAAACATCGCCGGATCATCGACTACCTGCGCACCTGGGTCACCGAAACCCACGGCACGGACGAGCCCAACTCCGGCAGGAAGATCGTCCAAGACATCCCCCTCTTCGTCATCGACGACGAGGCTGACAACGCCTCGATCAACGTCTCCAAGGACCCGGAGAACGACCCCTCGAAGATCAACGCTGCCATCCGCGAGCTACTCAGCAGCTTCGACAAGTCGTCCTACGTCGGCTACACGGCCACCCCGTTCGCGAACATCTACATCGACCCGGAAGCCAACCACGACAAGTTCGGGGCGGACCTCTTCCCAGATAGCTTCGTGCGCAGTCTCCGGGCGCCGTCAAACTATCTTGGACCCGAGCGGGTATTCGGGCTGCAGGTCGACGACCAAGACGAGGAAGACATCGAGGCGCTGCCACTCGTGCGCCACGTAGAAGACCACGATGCGTGGGTGCCGAATGGCCACAAGTCCTCGCACATCCCATCGGACGACCTTCCGGTCTCTCTTCGAGAGGCAATCGACTCGTTTATCCTCGCCTGCACGATGCGACGTGCCCGCGGGCAGATTAACGAGCACAACTCAATGCTCGTGCACGTCACCCGTTTCACTGCCGTCCAGGGCATCGTCCGCGACCAAGTCGACGACTATCTCCGACTTACTGTGGACTGCCTGCGAGACCGCTTCGGCCAGGCAGCGGCAAAGAGGCTGGCCGAACTACAATGCCTCTGGGAGAGGGATTTCGTCAAAACGACCGAGTTCTTTCCTGCAAACGAGGCCCCATCTTTTCCCTGGGTCGACGTCGCCATCCACCTGCAGTCGGCGCTGACAAAGATTCAAGTGAAGGCGATCAATGGAGCGGCGCGCGATGCTCTCGAATACTATGACCACCGCAAGACCGGCCTCTCCCTGATCGCCATCGGCGGCGAGAAGCTCTCTCGGGGACTTACCCTCGAGGGTCTCACCGTCAGCTACTATCTGCGCCCCTCAAAGACGTACGATGCCCTGCTCCAAATGGGCAGGTGGTTCGGGTATCGTCCTGGCTACGAGGACCTTTGCCGGCTCTACACCACGCCAGCTCTCGAGCAGGCGTACGTCGAGATCACGGCCGCAACCGACGAGCTGCGCCGGGACATCGAAGAAATGGCAGCCCTTGGGTTGACGCCGCGTGAGTTTGGGCTAAAAGTGCGGTCGTCGTCGCTAGGCTTGGGAATCACTGCGGCGAACAAGATGCGTCAAGGAACAAAGGTCCTGCTCAGCTACTCCGGCGAAGGACCGGAGACTGTGATCTTCAATCTGGCAGAGCGTGTGGTCCAGCATAACTTCAGGGCCCTTGATGCCTTTGTCCGCAAGCTTGACACCCTCGCACCCGCCACGGTTGATGCGCCTGGTGTCAGCGTGGTGTGGGAAGACGTGCCACCCGAGGCAATCGTCTCCGGGTTCTTCGAACCGTACGTTACGGACCGCGGAGCACAACGGGTCCGGCCAGCATTTATCGCCGAGTACATCCGCCAGTGCGCCACGGTAGGCGAGCTGGGCAAATGGACCGTCAGGCTGGTCAGTAACTCTCAAGCGAAAAGTTTCACAGAGATCGGTGGCCACCAAGTCGGCCTGATTAAGCGATCCGCGATGAATAATCCGAAAGTCGAAGGTCGGTACACCATTCGTCGCGTCCTAAGCCCGCCGGACGAGCTCACCGACCTGGATACTCATCAAAGGGAAGTTGGTCTGACTGCAACCCGAAAGGCCGCAGAAGGACAGCTCAACCGCAAGGGGCAGCCGCGCGATCCGAAGATCGCGACCGACCGCTTTCTTCGCCGCCAGCGCCGACCGGAACAGGCCCTACTGCTGATCTACCCTCTCGTTCACCCGAGCTCCAGCAAGGACGACTTCACCACGCCCCTCGTGGGATTCAAGGTGAGCTTTCCCTTCTCAGCCAACGCGACCAAGACCGAGTATGTGGTCAATGACATCTGGCTGCAGGAGGACATCGAGATCGACGACGACGAGGAGAGCGACGCGTGACTATCACCGAGGACGACTGGCGCGAGCTGGAGGCGCCCCAGGCAACTCCCGGAAGGTCAATCCGCCGCCTTCACCCTGAGTCCACCCACGACATGTATCTCGCGGTCTCACACCCGGGGTTGCGCCGCATGTTGGTGCTGAAGGGCGACGCTCCTGCAGCGGAGGGCGTCGCGCGTTCCCTCAGCCGGCTCCCCCCGACGGCAGGGCTCGAACTCCAGTTGAACTCCCTGTCGCGGCAGGATTACGAACTACAGGTGGTGCTGACAGCTGACGACCTTCGCGAGGTGTTCAGCCCTCTGGTGGCCGACATAGCAGGTGCGACACATAGCGCTCCTTCGACAGCAGACGCCCTGCTCGCGGCCGTGGAGCGGTTCGAGCGCTGGCAACACCTTCTCCGCTCCATCGGCAAGGACGGGCTCGGGCCGGAGATCCGTCGCGGCCTGTTTGGGGAGCTCCTCATTCTTCGCGACTATCTGATGCCGTCCCTTCCGGGCTTGGAGGCCGTCAACGCCTGGACCGGACCCACCGGAACCAGCCAAGACTTCCAGCTTCCCAGTGTTGCTGTTGAGGCCAAGGCGAGCACCGCGAAGAGCACACACCGGATCCGGATCTCCAGTGAACGGCAGCTGGACAGCACTGGCACCCCGGCCCTCCTGCTCTCACTCATCTCGCTTGACGAGCGCCGTGGCGGCTCGGGCGAAAGCCTGAACGCCATGGTGGACCGCATTCGCGAACGACTGACCAGCGTGGCGGCGCGGTCTCGCCTGGACAGCCTCCTGATACAGGCCGGCTATCTTCCTGGCCACCGCGACCACTACGACGAGCCGCGTTACACCAGTCGCGACCTGCGCTTCTGGAGCGTTCGCGACGACTTCCCCCGACTCGTCGAGTCGGACCTTCGCCCTGGAGTGGGCGACTGCACGTACCACGTCGACACATCCGGCTTGGACGACTACCTCCTCACCACCGATGAGGTCACGAACCTGATCAGGGGCACCCATGGCTGAGCTCGACCAGACTGCGTTCGCCCGCGACCTCGTCGCGGACGTCCTGGCAACTGCCGAGGCCGAGCACTCGACGACGCCGGAGACGTTCACCCGCCGGGTGCTCGAGGATCTCGAGCAGGCCGGCATCGTGTCGAACACCTTCACCGCCTATCACAAGTCACACGGCGTGGAGGTACACGGCTACGGGTGGAACGAGTCGACGGACAGCCTGGATCTGTTCGTGACCGACTTCCGTCTGTCGCCTCTGGAGGAGAAGCTCACCAAAGCGCTGTCGGAGAGCCTGTTCAGACGGCTTCTCACCTTCGTCCGCCGCTGCGAGAAGGGTCTCCGCCAGCACATCGACGAGTCATCCGACGTGTACGACATGTGCTCGACCGTCGAGAAGGCCATCGCCGAGGTAGAGCACATCAGGCTCTTCCTGTTCACGAACTGTGTGAGCACGTCGCCTGCACCTGAGCCGACCGAGTTGGACGGAATCCCCGTCACCTACGAGACCTGGGACCTCCGGCGAATCCACCGCCACGCCAGCTCGGGCACTCTGAGTGAACCTATCGTGGTCACCTTCGCCCCACCGCTCACCTGCCTGGCTGCTCCGAGCACCGAACCCGACTACTCGGTCGTCCTGGCCGTGACTCCTGGTCAGCTCCTCGCCGAGCTCTACGGGGAGCACGGCCCCCGGCTGCTGGAGTTGAACGTCCGATCGTTCCTGCAGGCCCGCGGCTCGGTTAACCGGGGCATCAGGGCAACCCTGCTGGACGCGCCGGGCCGGTTCCTGGCCTACAACAACGGCATCACGGCAACCGCCTCCCAGGTGGACTTCGTCCATGACGGAGACGGGCGACCCATCGGAATATCCCGGGTTCACGGGCTTCAGATCGTGAACGGTGGACAGACAACTGCCTCGCTTCACCACGCATGGAAGCGCGACAAGGCCGACCTGTCCCAGGTCCGCGTGCAGATGAAGCTGTCGGTTGTCGATCCCGAACGGCTGGCGGAGATCGTACCGAAGATCTCCGAGTACTCGAACACACAGAACAAGGTGACGCTGGTCGACTTCAGTTCGAACCACGAGTACCACGTGGCCATCCAGCGCATCACCCGAACACTCTGGGCACCAGCTCTCGACGGGAGCGGCCAGGAGACGCACTGGTTCTACGAGCGGGCACGTGGGCAGTACGCCGACGACCTCGCGAAGCGGTCACCCGCACAGCAGCGGCAGTTCCGTCTTCTCTGGCCGACACGGCAGAAGTTCACGAAGTCGGATCTCGCCAAGTTCGTACATTCCTGGGAACAGCTGCCGCACCTGGTCAGCCGGGGAGCACAGAAGAACTTCGGCGAGTTCATGATCCGGTTGCAATCGAACCTCCCCCACGTGGACGCGCGCTACTGCCAGCGGCTCGTCGCGAAGGCCATCCTGTTCAAGGCGGTGGATCGGGTCGCTGCTACCCATGGGGCAGGAAGCCACAAGAGTCTGGTGACGACCTACACCGTGGCGCGCCTGTCACAGGCAGTCGACAGGCGGATCGACCTCGACCGCATCTGGCGCGAGCAGCAGGTGTCGGCGGTCCTCGAGTCGGCACTGCACGAGCTGTGCCCGAAGGTCATGACCGCGGTTACCACTCCCCTGAGGGGAAACCACGTCGGGGAGTGGGCGAAGCAGATCGGATGCTGGGACGCGGTATCCCGCGTTCGGTGGGTGGTCCCAGCGGCCCTGGCGGCCGAGCTCGCGGACCTCCCCCTCCAGGACGTCGCCGTCGCCAACGACGGAGGTGCTCCCACCGCGGACGTCGCCGAGGTCCTGGAGATCTCCCCCGAGGAGTGGACGGCCATCGAGCGCTGGGCGAAGGAGACACGGAGCCTCGAGCCCTGGCAGCGCCAGCTCGCCTCGACCATCGGGCGCCGTCTCGCCGCTGGAGAGGAGATCGGCGAAGCACAGGCCGCCCAAGCGATACACGTGCGCAACGAGGCCATGCGAGTCGGGTTCAGTCCCGCCTACGACGTCTGACCTCGGCCGACGGCCGATGGGCGAAGCACCCGCCGTCCACTCACAGGCGACCTTCGGTGAGAGGGTCGCGGACGGCGTCCTCAGCGTGACCGACCACGATCCGCCCCTCCTTCGTCGTCCACACGGAGTCCCGCTGGCGCTCAGAACACGAGGGCGGGTCCCGCACCGCCTTTGGTCACGATGCCCCGTAACTCCTGAGCGTGGTGGGAAAATGGTTGACGAACGGGTGAGCAGATTGAGTGGTACATGGGTGCGTACGGCGAAGAGCGAACACCTGAAGGGGCGGCGCACGAAGAACACCGCTCCCGAGGTGGCTCTCAGGAGCGCCGTTCACCGGCTCGGGCTCCGCTTCCGTCTGCAGCGCCGGGTGGCTCCGCGTTGCACTGCTGACTTCGTGCTGCCGAGATATCACGTCGCCGTGTTCGTGGACGGCTGCTTCTGGCACGGTTGTCCGGAGCACGGACCTCGCGAGTTCCGCGGCGCGAACGCCCAGTTGTGGGCGGAGAAGATCGCGACGAACAAGGCTCGGGACGAGCGCAACACCGAGGCGGCCCGAACCTCCGGGTGGGTTGTGGTCAGAGTCTGGGAGTGCGAGGTACGTCGTGACCCGAACCAGGCAGCGCTGCGTATCGCGACGACAGTTGAAGCCCACCAGTCCCCTGCACCAACCCACGGGCCGAAGTAGGTCTCCTACGGCGCGGCCGCGATCTCCAACTCGTCGTCGAACAAAGTGACCGTCTTCTGAGGGCAGTACGCCTTGAGCGGGCAGGCCGAGCAGACAGGCTCGATGTCATGGCAGATGCTCGAACCGATCAGGCGGAGAGCGGCCATCCTCAGGGGAGCGTCCTCGCCAGCCCCCACTATCTTCACGAGGTTGACACGGCCGTCGCTGAGTCGGTTGACCCGGTGCGCGGTGCTGTCGTTAAGACGAGCGGCCACACGAAGCGGTCCCTGTCCCACCAGCAGTAGGTCTTCGCCGGTCAGCAACCTGTAAAGGGAATCCTCGCCCGGCTTCATCCCGACCAGAGATGGCACATCGGACGGTTTGCGCCAAGCGGCCGGGCTGTCGACGAGTGGCTGCAGCCGAGCCAGCCGCTTCTGGGTGGTGTCAGTGGGTGCTGCCGCAAGCAGCCCCGCGTACATCGGACCGCTGAGCCGCTTGAATCGCTTGATCACGGCCAGGATCTCCGCCAGAGGTCCGCTCCTGATCTTCGAGCCCGCGAGAACCGCCACCACCGCAGCATGCAGCGGCGCAAGCTGCTCTCCGGGCAGGTGGTACCAGTCATCCCCAGCCCGCCGCTTCCTGGCCCAGGCAGTCAGGTCGTTGCGCACGTCGCGCCAGCGTGGCTTGAGCCCGTCGGCCGGCGCTGCCACTCCCTCCACCGGGGCCAGAACCTCGGCCGCTGCCTCACCCAGGAAGGGAGGTACTGCATTGCCGATCTGTCGGAAGGCGTCGCTGCGCACGCCGGCGAAGCGAAACGAGTCGGGGAACGTCTGAACACGGGCGGCTTCCCGCACGGTGAGGGTCCGCAGTTGCTCAGGGTGGATGTACCAGTACCCGTCCTTGGCGATGTGCGCCGTGATGGTCCGGCTCAGCTCACTCCAGTCAAGCTTCTTGTACTTGTCGGTGAAGTGGTCGGCCTTGTACCGCCGCAGCTGCTCGGGCACTTCCGAGTACAGAGTGCTGGAACTCATCAAGGCGAAGATCTCGCGGTCATCGTCACGTACTGCCCGGGTCATGTGATCCCAGACGAGCCCCTCGGGCGCACCATCCCGCATCTCCGTGGCAAAGACACCGAGCTTCTTCGAAGACTTGTACGGGAGGCTGCGTGCCCCCTTGTTGCCGTCCGGAAGCTTGGGAAGATCACCGATGGCGTCACTGAGCGTGGTCCACGACTGCTGTGGCGACCGCCAGTCGAACTTTTCGACGTCGTTGCGAGCGAGCAGTATCAGACGCTTCCGATGCTGGGGAACCCCGTAGTTCCATGCGTCGGCCAGTCGGACCTGGGTCGCGTAGCCAAGATCCTCCAGCTCCTGCTCAATCGTCCGAATCACGAAGAAGTCGTCACCGAGACCCATGTCCGGCACGTTCTCCATGAGCACAGCTCGGGGCCGGATCCGCTTCACCAGGTCCAGGTATGCGACCCAGAGCTCCCTCCGGCGGTCCTCCGGATCTCTGCCGTGCTTCTCCACCAGGCTGCGGATCTTGCTACGTCCAGCCCGACTGAAGGGCTGACACGGGGGCCCGCCAGCGACCAAGTCGATCTTGGCTGGCTCCAGGATCTGCACGAGCCTGTCCCGCTCGGAAGGATCACCGAGATCCATGTGCAGGCTCATACCCGGGAAGTTGGCGGCGTGCGTCTCCAACGCGCGCTGATCGAAGTCGACGGCAGCGGCCACCGTCCAACCTGCTCGCTTGAGTCCGAGACTCAGACCACCGGCTCCGGAGAAGAGATCGACCGCCAGTCGTTCCCCCCCGCCGAGGTCGTCGAGCCACTGCTGGAAGCCTTCCGGGGTGCAGCTCTTCTCGTGCGGACCGAGCTTGAGGTAGTCGCTCCGCTCGAGAGGCACCCCGTAGTGCTCCCCCACAGTAAACCTCCGTCTGAACGAGATGAATGAGCACCAGGAGATCACAGATCAGGGCACTCGATCAAGAAGATCAGCCGTCCCGCAACCGGAGTTGGCTGGCCGTACCTCTCGACAGATCGCAGGACACACCCCGCTGGGCGCTCCCGGAATGACCTTCGAAGGCCCGGCAGTCTCTGCTTCCACCAAACCAAGCAGCATGACACGCCCTCCCTGGAAAGCCAATCCTAGGGCACTGTTACCACAGGTACTGGACAGAGGAGCCCAAAGTCACCCGAGAGCGTCGCCGTGAACCGAGACCCAAGCCTGAATCGAGATGGCAGAGGGGCCATGCTCCGGACGGTGTGGCGCCGGAAGGCTGCAGGATCGCGTCGGTCGCACACTTGTTGTTGTGACACAACGATCGGTCGGTACACCAATATCGGCCGGCCACTGCGAACTCGTCACCGCACGCCGCTTCACGGAGGGGGACTCGGTGGAGCAGCTGACCCGCTTGCTGCATCGCGCATACGCCGATCACGCCGCCGCCGGGCGGGCGTTCTTTGCCTCGTACCAGTCCGTGCAGGACACGGCCTACCGCCTGGGCAGGGGTGAGTGTTGGGTGGCGTTCCAGGGGGATGCGATGGTGGCGACGGTGACGGTGGCGGCTCCTTTCGCGGCCCCGGGGGTGTACCCGGCTCCGGCGGGCGCGGGGTCGTTCTGGCAGCTGGCGGTAGAGCCCGACGGCCTCGCACAGATCGGTGTGCAGCGACGGCGGGAAATGGACGTCCAACAGCACTCTGACCAGCCGCCCCAGCAGTGAAGGCTCCGTGACGAGCGCTGACCTCAACTCCGGCACGAGCCTGCCGGTTGCACCGCTGGAACGGAGAGCCCGGACCCCACTCCTTGGGCTTCCCTGCCCACGATCTGTCCTGACCTCCCAGACGCCGTCACTGACCAGGTGATGGAAGGGGTAAGCGGGAGTGGTCGGGTTCGGTGGCCCGTACTCGACCAGCAGCCGCTTCAGTTCCTCCTCGACCGCGCTGTAGCGCAGTTCACCATCGGCGTCCTGCTGGAAGCTGCCGAGCGCGTAGAGCAGCAGCAACGGCTTGTGCGGAGCGCGGACCTCGTTGTTGGTCCACTGCCGCAGCTTCGCCACGCGATCGAGCCAGTCCATGGCCGCCAGCGTAGTTCGTGGCACTGACGTCAACTCCGTGGTGGCGCCTGGCGCCTCAGCCGAGGTAGTGGTTAGGCGCCGGCGAGGTTCTCGCCGATCTACTGGCTCAGGCTGGGGGTGGAGTTCGTACTGGTCAGGGCCGGCGGGCTGGTCCAGCGGACGCCGTCGGCCTCGTCGTTGATCGTGGACATCCGTATTCGTCACCCTGACGCAAATTCGCCGGAACAGGCGGGCCGCGCTGCTTGGGTCTGACATGCTGAAGGTCCATCGAGAGGGGCCTCAAACGATGCAATGGAAGATCCACGGGGAACGTCCCATCTACGAGAACCCATGGGTGAATCTGTGGATGGTCGATGTCGAGCAGCCCGACGGGCACCGCTGGGAGCACCACGTGCTCAAGCTGCGGCATCTGGCAGTGGCCGCGGTGGTGAACGACCAGAAGCAGGTGCTGATGATGTGGCGGCACCGCTTCATCACAGACTCGTGGGCCTGGGAGCTTCCCATGGGTCTGATCGAAGCTGACGAGACCCCTGCGGAGGCCGCCGCCCGCGAGGTGTTGGAGGAGACGGGCTGGAAGACCGGAGAGGTCAAGCCGCTCATCTACGCGCAGCCCGCGAACGGGATCACCGACTCGGAACACTTCGTCTTCCGGGCCGATGCCGTCGAGTACGCCGGACCACCGACCGAACGGAACGAGTCGGACCGCATCGAGTGGATTCCGCTCACCGAGCTGCGCGGCATGATCGACCGCCGCGAGATCGTCAGCAGTGGCTCCCTGGTCGGTGTGCTGTACCTGCTGCTCGATGAGGCCGGCCTGTAGTCACACGCTCATGTCCCGGATGCGTACCGACAACTCGGCGGCCGGCCGGGCAGTGCGGTAGGGCACCAGCAGCAGACGGAACTCCTGGAGGTGCGCGAGCACTCTGGGGGAAGCCACCTCGACTGCCAGGTCAAGGGCCCTCCCGGCCGTGGCGCACGCCAACTCCATCTCTCGCCGTTGGAGTTGGGTGCGCGCGAGCCAGAAGTAATGGAACGCACGCCCTCGCAGGTTCGCCGGCGCCTCGCTACGCATGGCCTCTTCGATGAGCGGTTCGGCCGCAGACGCGTCGCCGAGCTGGCCCAGCGCGATGCCGGTGTCGACGGTGAGCTTCGTCCGATCGAAATACTGGACCCACGCCGGGCCGTCATCGGCGGGGTCGATCCGTTCGAAGTACCGGTGCGCGTCCGCGATGGCTCGGCGGGTGGACTCCTGGTCCTGCGCGCTGGCATGGCCGAAGGCTTCCCGCATGGACAGCATCGCCATCAGCCTCGGCGTGCCGGCGTCGAACCGAGCGCTGTCCTGCGCGGCCCGAGCCAGGGTGATCGCGTCGCGGGCCTTGTCCTCGTAGGTGGCCTGGAGGCTGAGACAGGAGAGCACGTTGGCGACGAACGGCCGGTCGTCGATCTCGCGCGCCAGGCGCAGAGCATCGGTGAAGTAGGTCCGAGCCGTGCTGTACTGCCGGGCGTCGAAGTACGTCCACCCCGTGAGGCGTGCGAGCTCGGCCGCGATGCCGTGGAGACTGCGCTGGTAGTTCGGATCGGCCGTGTCGCGCAGAATGCCCATCACGTACCGCAGTTGGCCCATCACGGCCGGCCGAAGGGCTTCACCGCCGTGCTCGTCGTCGCGTCGCCAGTAGTCCTCGATGGACGCCTGGAGGGACCTGAGAACCGTCGGCGTGGCCTTGGCGCCGGCCGCGATGGCGAGGATGTCGTCCAGCTCGCGATTCGGTAGCACCGAATCCCCCGTTGAGGTGACCTGGTAGTTCATCGGCCGCGTGGTGTCGCGGGAAGGGGCCGACTGACGCTCCCACGCTCGGGGAGCAAGGCCGACCATGTGGCCGGGGATGCGCAGGCCGTCCGCGATGCGTTCGATGACGGCCATGTTGGTGATCGTCCGACTGCCCGCGATGACTTCACCCACTCGACTTGGCGTCAGCTCGCAGACCCTGGCGATGCGGGACGGGTGGAAGCCACCTCTGGCCTTCGCCAGGCCGAAGATGACCGCGAAGTCCCGCACCTTGCAGGCGGCAACCATCTCGGGGTCCGCCAGCAGGCGACTCGGCAGCCCCGCCGAAGGCGTGGATTCGGTCATATCCGGCACCCCCAGCACCGGGAAGCTCATCACTCGGTGTCACGTGGCATAACTGACCGCGAGTCTACCCATGGTGGGTACACACCTGGCCCTTATTCCGGAACCGCCCGCCCGGCAATCCTGGGGTTCCTCCGAGGGCAAGCCGGAGGAACCCCGACTGAGAGGGCGGTCCGTGCTGATGAGCCCGACGAACAACGCCGAGCTACCGGCACCACAGACGTGGGAGGTTGAGCCCGAGTTGGCCGCCGTCCCGTCAACCCGTCGCCTGATCAAGGGGATTGCCCAACACTGGAGCGTCCCGTTGTCCCATGCCGCGTTGCGGGACGTCGAGCTCTGCGCCAGCGAAGTGCTCACCAACGCGGTCGAGCACACGGGCGCCCGGTTCCGGGTCACCGTGCGGTGGACCGGCGAACATCTGCGCGTGGAGGTCGCGGACAACAGCCTCCGGGCGCCCGACCCCGGCAGCGCTGAGGACATGATCACGGGCGGACGTGGTCTCGTCCTGGTCGACGGGCTCGCCCACTCCTGGGGCTGGTATCCCGAGGGCGCCGGCAAGGTCGTGTGGTTCGAGTGCGCGGCTGACCAACTGGTGACCGGAGACAGACGGCTCGCCGTCCTTGTCCACGCCACGCAGGCCCAGACAGCTTGCCTACCGCAGTCAGCCTGACCCTCTCAGCCTCCACTCAGCCCTGGGAATCACAGGCCGAGTGGACACAGCGCCGGTCACCACACCTTTGGTCGGCTGGCGCCCCTCAGTCTTCCCGCCGGAACCCCGGCGGGAGTTCTCAAGAAGAAGGGAAGAAGCACATGGTGCAGGACACCCCGACGGCTCCGGCCGCTGAGAGCGGCCTCCTGGTCGCCGCACGAAAGATCGCCGCTGCCCGGGCTCGTACCGAGCAGCCGTCCGACGTCAGCAGCGGCCGTTCCGACGGCAACGACTGATAAGGACGCCCACGATGCATGATGCCGCTTCGTGGGCGGCGCGTCTGGGCGGGGACTCGTTCCTCGCCCAGACGTTCAACCGCTCCTACGCCGTCATCCCCGGGCAGGCTGCCGACGTCGCCGGCCTGCTGTCCTGGGACGACCTGAACACCATCCTCGCCACCCAGCGCTTGGAGCCCCCGCGGCTTCGGCTGTCGATGGACGGCGAGATGCTCCCCCTGCACCAGTACGCGCTGCCGGTGACCACCCGCCGGGCGGTGACCTGGCACCGTATCCAACCGGCCGAACTTCAGGCACGGTTGGCCGAGGGTGCCTCGCTGGTGCTGGACTCGGTCGAGAAGATCCACCCGCCGATCGGGGCCGCCGCCGAGGCCCTGGAACGGTTCCTCGGCACGCTGGTGCAGGTCAATGCCTACGCCTCGTGGACCGAACGGGAGGGCTTCGGCACACACTGGGACGACCATGACGTGGTGGTGGTCCAGATGTACGGGGCCAAGCGCTGGCGGTTGTACGCCCCCACCCGGACCGCGCCAACCTTCCGGGACGTGGAGGCCCCGGAGCAGCCGGAAGGCGCCCCGGTAGCCGATCTCGTGCTGACTGCCGGCGACGTGCTCTACCTGCCGCGCGGTTGGTGGCACGCGGTCACCGCGGACCAGGGAACGCCGTCCCTGCACCTGACCTTCGGCCTGGTCACCCACACCGGAGCCGACCTGCTGACCTGGGTGGTGGACCAGCTGCACTCCCACCTCGCCTTGCGACTGGACGTGCCGCGCTTCGCCTCGCCCGGCGAGCAGGCCGCCTACGTCGACGAGTTGCGCAAGGAGATGCTGACCGAGCTGTCCGATCCCGAACTGGTCAGCCGCTGGGCCGAGTCGGTCGATACCACGCACTACGGCCGGGCCATCACGTCCCTGCCCTACATCGACGGCCTTCCGGCTCGGCCGGAGATCACGGTCCGGCTCACCGCGCCTCGGGCCAGGATGACCGAGAACGGGCCGGACGGCACCGTGACCCTTGCGGCGGCGGGGACCGCGTGGGACTTCGCTGGCCAGGCAGCCCCGCTGCTGCGGGTTCTGCTGGCCGGACAGCCTGCCACCCTCGGATCGCTGGCTGCTACAGCCGACCTGGGGGTGAAGGACGTGGCGTCGCTGCTCTCCGTGCTGATCGAGGGCCAGGCCGCCTCCGTGGTCGGGACGGCGCTGTGACCGCCGCTCTCGCCCTGGGAACGTACCGGGTGCGCGCCGTCAGCCAGGCGGCGCGCACCGCCCTCGCCGCCGGGGCGCGATGGGTGGACACGGCCCCCAACTACTCCCATGGGTTGGCGCATCAGGAGCTGGCGTCCGTTTTGGCTGGCCACCCGAGCGTTCGGGTGAGTACGAAGACGGGCTTCATCACGACCACCCAAGGGCGTGCCGCCGTCGAGGCCAACGTGCTCACCCCGGAACAGGCGGGGGTGGGCCACAGCCTCGATCCAGCGTTCGTGCGGTGGCAGACCGAGCAGTCCCTGAGTGTGCTGGACCGCGCCGACCTGGTCTTCGTCCACAACCCCGAGCAGGCAACGTCCGGGCACGACCGCACCCGACTGCACGATCTTCTACGGGGAGCGTTCGCCGTACTGGAGGACTTCGCCCAGGCCGGCCGAATCGGCGGCTACGGCGTCGCCACCTGGTCGGGCCTGAGCTCGGGCGCGTTGACGGTGGCGGAACTTCTCGGCCTGGCCGAGCAAGCCGCCGGCTCTGCGAGTCACCACTTCGGCGGACTGCAGCTCCCGGTGAGTCTGGTCATGGCCGAGCCCATCGCCAGGGCGCTCGACGGCGGCGGACCGCTCGTGGAGGCGGGGGACGCCGGAGTGATCACTTTCGCGTCCGCTCCGCTCCATGGCGGAGAACTCCCGGGGTTGATGACACCCGAACTGGTGGACCTCATCCGGCCAGGGTTGTCCGCTCCGGCAGCTGCGCTGCTGGCGGTGGCGTCGTGCCCTGGCCTGGATGTGGTGCTGCTGTCCGCGAGCACCGCGAATCACTGGCACGATGCGGAAAAGGCTGTGGCCATCCCCCTGGAACGCGACCGACTCAGGAGCGTGATCGATGCACTCGCCGCCGGATGAGGAGACCAGACTCCGCATGGAGGCCGCCCACGCCCATGCGGCGGCACTTCTCGGGCTCACCTGTACCGGCGCTCCTGTGTGGGGGTTCCTCGGCTGCACCATCAGCCGTCGGGCCGGTGTCCTCTGGTTGCGGGTGGCCTCCACCGCCAAGGCGAATGCGGGCCGGAAGCAGGGAGAAGGCAGCGTCGGTGCGTCGGTCCTGGTGCCGGACGACGTGCCGCGTCCCAGACTGCACGACGTGCTCGACTGGACCGACGACACCTACGCCTACAAGGCCGAGGTCGCCGACTACGTCCCGCATCCGGTCATCTCACCCGACCGGCCGGACCTGGCCCACGATCCCGGTCTCCCGGACGAGTGGTGGGGGAGCCTACGGCAAGCCCTCCACCGGCTGGGCCACGCGGAAGGCGTTCGGGTCACCGTGCGGTCCGGCTGGATCGACAAGGCGTTCCCGCAGTTCCTCGGCATCCCCGCACCCGAGAAGATCGAGCGTGTGACCGGCCACGGTGACCTTCACTGGGGCAATCTCACCGCACCGCTCGCCCTCCTCGACTGGGAACGCTGGGGCCAGGTGCCTGTCGGCTACGACCCCGGCCTGCTTCACACCAACAGCCTGTTGGTTCCCGGGCTCGCCGCTCGCATCCGAGACGAGTTCTCGTCGATCCTCGGCACGCCAGCCGGCCGGATCGGCGAACTGGCCGCGCTGGCCGAGATGCTGCAAGCGGTCGCGCGGGGCTGGTATCCGGAGCTCGCCCCACTCCTCGCCGAGCGCGCCACCGAACTCACCAGCGTTCAACCGCCCGTCGCCGAGCACTCGGAGATCACTGCGTGACTGCCCTGGCAGTCCGGGCCAGCGGGCACCCCTGGTTCAACAGGACTGCGGGCAGGGTGCGTTCCGGTGCAAGGCTGCTACGTCAACACCTGGATGACGCGAGCCGACATCACCCGCCGGTGCCTGAGAACTTGGCACCGACGGGTGATGAGCTACCGGCGACGGGGTAGTGGGGTTGGCGGTGCCGACGGCCGAGGCTGGGCGGCGGGGTTCACCGGCATCGCGACTGTGCGGCCGGTGGCGGTTGTCCTGATCCGTGCCGCGCCGGTCCGTGTGCTCGGCTTCGCCACTGCCGGTGTTGTCGGGAGGCTGGCATCGCGTCGGATGCGCCAGTTGAGGACGGCGGTGGCGGAGTCGGCGGTGGCGAGTTCGCGTCGACCGGCGGCCTGGGCAAGCAGGACGGCCGGATCGTGGCCGGCAGCTTCGGCTTCGGCGAGGGTGGCGGCGAGGGCGTTCCAGCCGTTCTCGTTCAGCACCTTGGTGGCCTGGTCGGCCGGAAGGGCCTGGCGGATGGCTGCGGCCTGCCGGTCCTGGGCGGGCGGGGGCAGGCGCTGGCCTTGGAGGTCAAGGGCGGCCATCGGTTTGGCCGCGTGCCGCGTATACGCGGTGCGCAGGTGGTCGGCGGCGGCGTTGGCGGCCTCGGCCTGGTACTCATGGCCTCGGGCGGCGTGCCACTTCGCGATGAGGACGGCGAGCAGGACGAGGCTGGAGAGGACGGTGGCGGCTGCGGCGCCGTCATCGGCTCGGCCGACGGCCGGTCCCGCGTTGAGGACAGCGCGGGCGGCCGAGCGCATGGCTCGCAGGTCCGTCTTGGCGGCTCGGGTGTGGGTGAGGCCGGTGCGGTCGAAGGCGCGGGCGGCTTGGGCGATCTCCTTCCTACTGAGGACGGAGCTGGTGGCGGCGAGGGCGTCGAGGATCTCGATGCTGCCGCTGATCGTCGCGGCGGCTTGGTCGCCGCTCTGGTCGTCGGCCAGGGTGGCCAGGGCATGGTCGATGGTGGTGCTGGCTTGGTGCCGGCCGGAGGCGGGCCAGGTGTACTCGTTGGGATCGGGGTAGACGGGTTCGGCCGCGCCGGCGGCGAGGCGGGCGCGGATCTTGGGGAGGGACAGGTCGGGGTCGAGCTTGCTGCCGGAGAACCAGACGGGCTCGGTCTTGGCGTTGCGGTCGCCGGGGAGTGCGAACTTGTAGCCGATGGCGTCTCCGGAGGGCGCGCGTCGGGTGCTGGTCCTGATGCCGTGCTCGGCGAGGCGGCGCAGGAACTCCTCCTCGGTGGCGGCTCCGGCGAGGGACTGGCGGACGGCGGTGCGCAGGGTCTCGCGCGGGGTCTGGGGGAGGTTTCGGCGTTCGGCCTTGCGCAGTTCGGCGCGGGTGGGGCGCTTGGGCCCGCTGTGGCGGTCCTTGGTGCGGGTGTGGGCGAGGCTGAGCAGCCACAGTTCGTTCTCGATGAGGGTGAGTTCGCTCTCGACCCGGCCCCAGTCGCCCCGGATGCGGGGCTGGGTGAGGTTGCCGCGCACGAGGGTGGCGAGGATGTGGATGTGGTCGTCGGCATGGCGCACCGCGATCCATCGGCAGCCGTCCGGATCTCCTTCGGGAGCGACACCGGCGGCAACGACGATCCGCTGGGCGATGCGGTTCCACTCGTCGTCGCTGAGGAGCCGGTCGGTCGAGGCCGCGCGCACCGAGCAGTGCCACACGTGTTCCTTGGGTGCTCGCTCGCCGGCCTGGACGATGCGCAGGTCCAGCGCGTCGCGGAGCTGGGTGAAGGTGACGCCCGGCTCGCGGCCGGGGTTGGGGGCGAGGCCGTCCCAGGATCCGACGATGTGCGGGTCGTTGTGCTCGTGGTGCTGCCCGGGTCCGAAGAGGTACTTGAGCAGGCCCATGGTGCTGCTGCCGCCGCCGATGCTGGCGATCACCGGTTCCTGCCTTGCGCGAGGCGCATCGCCACCTCGTCCAGGTGTGTCAGGAGCGTGCGGGCGTCGGCGAGCAGGGCCCGGCCCTCGGTGAAGGCGTCCAGGACCTGGCACGGTGGGAGGGCAATGTCGGAGTGGTAGTCGCGGGTGAGCTGGTTGACGTTGTTGCCGAGCTTGGCGACCTGGGTTCGCAGGGCGGCGGCCTCGTCGATCGCCGCGTCCAGGCGCTCGTCTCGGGTGGCGATGTCGGTGTGGTCGTCGGCGAGGGCCTTGCGGATGACGTATGCGGCGGTGGCCAGCTCTGCGGCCTTGGCGCGGCGCTCGATTTCGGCTTTGTCCTCGCTGTGGCAGCGGAAGGTGAGTTGGCCGTCGAGAGGGTTCGTGTTGTTGCGTCGGCGGCGCTTGGGGGCGCGGTGTGCGGTGGCTCGCTTGGGACGTCGCGCGGCGGCAGGGCGTGTGGGCGGGACGTCGGGGTCGCTCTCGGCGGACGGCACAGCGGCGGTGGCGCTGACGGCGAGGGGCTGTACGTTCGCGGGCGGCTCGGTGCTGGGCTTCTCCTCGTGCGGCGCCCCCTGGCGCCGCACGTCCGGTGATGCCGAGTGCGCCCCCGCGCTCGGCATCACCGGCTCTCGCCCTCCCGGGCGAGGGCGTCCGCGTCCGACCCTTCGTAAGAGGGTCGGACGCCCTTGCTTGCTCCGTCTGGGGCAGAGCGGTGGTCACCTCCGTTGCAGTGCAGGGGGCTTACAGGGTTCTCGGGCTGGTCGTTCATGGGCTGGCGGACGGTGGTCACGGGTGTGCTCCACGGGGGTGGGCGGTCGGTGCGGGGCCTGGCGGTCTCGGTGGGCAGTTTCCGGGTGGGTGCCGGTTTGGTTGCGCCGGACTTCGCGGGTATGAGCGGCCGAACTGGCGGGGCTTTCCGAGCGTGGCCTGCCGTGCGGGAGGGGCAGTTCGTGGTGCAGGTGGGTCCCGTAGGGCGTGGGGACCTGGTTGCGATGGGACTTCTGCCGATGCCGCTGCGAGTCGGCAGAAGTCGGTGGTCAGCTGACCGGGGCCGGTCGGTCGGCTGGCCACGACGGCGGTCAGTCGGCCTCGGGGTGTGTACGGCCCTCCGCGCCGCCTGCCTCCTGACGGAGTCGCTTCATTAGCTCGGTGAGGCGGGTGCTGCCGAGCGGAAGGCCGGCTTCCCGGACGGCTTGCTCGACGACCGCGCGGCTGAGGCGCCCGTGGGCGGCGACCGCCGCGCGGCTGACCTCCAGCAGTTGCTCCATCGACGCGCCCGGCGGACGGCCGACCGGCTTGCCCTCGGCGGTACTGTCGCCACCGCCGACCTGCGACTCGCCTGCGAACTCAGCGACTTCTGCCGAATCGCCGGCTGGAGTGTTCGCAGTGTCGAACGGCTGGTCGTCGCCTTCCGCCGCCTGGCGGCCGGGCAGCGCGTCGCTCCACTCGGAGGGCAGCAGGCCGGCGGCGGACAGCAGCGTCAGCAGTGCCGTCTCGTCGCTTCGGTCCTCCATCCGCTGCAGCTGGATGTCCTCGTCCTGGTCGGCGGCGACGGGGTCGGCAGAAGTTCCGCTGTCTGGATCGTCGTTCTGCTCACCCCGGCGGATCTCGGTGTTCTCGCCGTGGCGGGCGATGAGGATGTACAGGTGGACGGCGCCGCCGAGGGCGAGCGGGGCGAGGATGGACAGGAAGCCGACGACGGTGTCGCTGAGCCGGAGCCTGCTGTCGGTGCCGGTCAGGTCGTTGAGGCGGACGGCGTGCAGGGCGTTCGCCCACACGCTGGCGGCGGTCGCTCCGGTGAAGAGCGTCCAGGCGTAGGCGCGGGCGGGCCGGGGGGCTTCGCGCAGGACGAGCAGGGCGCGCACGCCGTAGGCGATGAACCCGTCGATGATCAGCGGGAACACGTAGGTGAGCGGGCCGCGCACGTGGATCGCGGCGGCCATCTGCCGCAGGGCGTCGTAGGACAGAGCGAAGCCGAGCGCGCCGAGCAGTACGACCGTGAGGCGGTCCCAGAGGGAGACCCGAGCGGCCGGTATGCGGGCAGGGGGCAGTGCGGCGGTAGTCATGTGAGGTGCTCCAGGTGGCCTCGTCGCTGCAAGGGCAGGGCCGAGCGGCGAGGGGTGGACGTGTGAAGGGGATGCCGGGCCGAGCGGCGAGGGGTGGACGTGTGAAGGGGATGCCGGGCAGAGCGGAGCCGGTGCGCGGCTCAGGCGGTGCGTCGTCGGCGGTCGGGGCCCGTGAGGATGACGCGCTCGCACATCTCCGCCAGCCGGGACGCGGTGCGGTCGCCGAGGGCGGCGCGGATGTCGCCGAGCGGCAGGTTGGTGGTGAAGATCGTCGGGAGCAGGTACTCGTAGCGGTGGTTGACCAGCCGCAGCGTGAGCGCCTCGGTCCACTCGGTCGCCTTCGCGGCACCGAGGTCGTCGACGATCAGCAGCGGGCAGGCCATCAGCGCGCGCATCTCCTGCTCGGCGTCGACGCCCTGACGGGGCCTCTGCGCGGCGTACAGCTCCTCGGCGGTCGTCTTGATCCACCGCAGGCGCACACCGCCCGCGAGCAGGCTGCGGACCGCCCCGTACGCCTGGTGCGTCTTGCCCGACCCGGTCGAGCCCGTGATCAGCAGCGACGGGCCCTGGGCGATGCCTGGAGCGCCGCCGGGTCCTCGGCGGCTGGCCAGGGTGACTTGCTGGACCCAGGTGGTGACCTCGGGGTGGTCGGCA
Organism: Kitasatospora nipponensis; assembly: GCF_039528135.1. Classification (NCBI taxonomy): domain Bacteria; kingdom Bacillati; phylum Actinomycetota; class Actinomycetes; order Kitasatosporales; family Streptomycetaceae; genus Kitasatospora; species Kitasatospora nipponensis. The sequence continues at coordinate 40,495 of NZ_BAAALF010000016.1, forward strand.
ACGGCAAGTCGGTAGCGCGGCGGAATGCGCCGGTCTGCCAGCTCCAGCACGGTGGACGGCTGGTCGGCCTCGCGTTCCGCGGCGGTGGTCGGGACAGCCTGGATGCGGGCGAAGCGTTCGCGCCAGCCCCCGCCGATGAGCTTGGGATCGCGGTCGGCGGTACGGGCCGCCGTCGGGGTGGAGGTCACAGCTCGCCCCCGTAGTAGGCCAGGGCGTCCCCGGGGTTGGTGAAGGGCTGGTGGTGCGCGCGGGCGGCGCTCTGCCGGGCCGCTGCGGGCTGGGCGTTGATGGCTTCGTGGACCATGTCCGGAAGCAGGCTGGGGCTCAGCGGCCTCGCCTGGTACCGCGCCAGGCCGGCCCGGATCTCGTCTTCGGTGAAGTTCTCGGCCAGCAGGCTGGAGATGACCTTGGCGAGGTGCCCGAGCACCTTGGCGGGCGGGCGCTTGCGGCAGCCCCGGACGTACTCGGCGAGCAGGTCGTGGGCAGTCACGCCGTCATCGGTTGCCTGCCCCGCGACGTGGTGCGGCGCATCCTGGTTAGGGATGCGCGAGGGTGCCGGGGTGGGCGCGGCGGAGCCGCCCCCTTTAGGGGTAGATCCAGGATCCATGATCCTAGATCCAGGCACGAGGTCCTCCTGAGCCCTCCGGAGGGATTCCGGAGACGTGCCCTGACCTGCTGTTTCACCGGCATCCGCCGCCTGGTTGCCCGACTCGGGCCTGCTGAGGGTCTGTGGAGCGGCCTCGGGAAGCGTGGTGTCGCCGACTGGTGCCGAAAACGGGCCGGAGAGGGACTCCGAAGCCTTCCCGAGGTCCTCCGGAGCCGGGCGGGCACACCGCTCCCCCTTGCACTTACCGCACCGCCGCTCACGTTCGTGCACCGGGCACGACGGGAGCCGGGAGGCGCTCGGGTGGGAGATCTTCTGGTGCTCGTGCCACTTGGCGACGTGCAGGTACTGGCGGCCGTCGCAACCGGTGTACCGGCAGAGCAAGTCGGCGGAGGCGAGCTGCTGGAGGTCATCCGCGCAGTGGACCGGGGTGTGCTCGGGCCGCAGTGCCCACAGGACGCCGTTGATGATCGCGGCGTGGTCGATGTGGCGGCCCTCGTCGTCGACCTGGGTGAGCAGGCAGACGAAGGTCCGCTCAGCGGTCAGCGACACCTCGGCGAGGCTGAGCGACTGGGTGATCTCGGGCTTGATGGTGCGGATGCGCGCCACGGCTACCGCCCCGCCTTCGGGGGCAGGCTGCCACAGGCGGGTGTGGTGCGAGCCGCCAGGGTCGTACTCTTGGGCATGGCTTCCTCCCCGAGGCACCCGTGACTGTGACGGTCCGGTGCCTCGGTTGATCGCTGTGGTAGGTGGTCAGTTCAGGGAGTTCCTTCGGCCCTCGGTGCGCCAACACCGGGGGCCGCTCCCGTTTTCGGGCGGTCGCGCGTTCCTCTCCGCGCCGCCCCGTTCATCCCCTCCTGCGTCTCCGGTCGGCCGGCTCTCTGTCGATCTCGCCGCCTCGGCGGAGTCGAGGTCAGCGCCGCCAGTGACGTTCCATCTTGGAGCGCCACGTGGCAAGTCGGCATGGGCACCGCCCTCTCGCCGAGTCGCGCACCCAAGGACTACCAGCAAAGTCCGGCCGCGCCAAACAGCATGTCAATGACCATAAAGCGGTGGACAGACCGGCACGCGCGCGGACGGCGCAGCACGATCCGCACGACTCTCCCGGACTACTTGGTGCGGCCGGAGATCCATGCTTATATCCCGTCATGGCAACACGACCCGTCGAGATCGGCCCGACCGGTCTGCAGACCGCGAAGAACATCGAGCGGCTGCGGACCGAGCTCGGCATGAGCCAGCGCCGACTCGCCGAGATCCTCACCGATCTGGGCCGCCCCACGCCCACGACCGCGCTCAGCAAGATCGAGCGCGGCGAACGGCGCGTGGACGTGGACGACCTCGCCGCCATCGCCGTCGCGCTCGGGGTCTCCCCCGCCACCTTGCTCCTGCCGCCCGTCGCCGACGCGAGCCGGACCAACGTCACCGGCGCCGGCCCGGTCACCACCGAGGCGGCCTGGGACTGGGCCGACGGCATCAGCCCCCTTCTGCCCTTCCCCGTCGACGAGCCCAACCAGGCTGGCGAGGACGGCCTGCTCACGCACGCCCTGCGCGCGCGGCCGGAGGGCAGACGCACCCGGCACCTGCCGCTCCCCTCGGCTGCCGAACAGGCAGCCGAGGCCAACCCGTTCAGCCAGTTCACCCAGGCTGAACTCGTCCAGCTTCTCGACAACCTGAAGGCCGCGATCACCCGCGACTGACCCAGAGCCCACCCGGCTACCTCCCGGGCCCGTATCACCCCTGCTCGTTCCGGTGTTGGCGCACCGGAATCGCAGCGTCGATCCAAAACCGACCACCTACCACAGCGATCAACCGCGGCGACGGCACGTCACAGCCACGCGCGCCGCGAGGAGAGAACCCATGCCCGAGAACAGCAACCGCCGCTCGACCAACGCCTCCGAGCAGTACCTGACCGTCGGCCAGGTCGCCGAACGCCTGGGCACCACCGAGCGCTTCCCCCGGCGCCTCATCGCCGAGCGGCGCATCGCCTTCGTCAAGATCGGCAGCCACGTCCGCATCTCCGAGAGCGTGCTCGCTGCCTACATCGAGGCCAACACTGTCGCCCCGGTCCGCTCCGGCCGCCGCCGCTTCGGGCGGGCTGCCTGATGGCGAACAACTCCGGCCGACGGCGCCGCTGGGGCTCCGTCCGCAAGCTGCCCTCCGGCCGCTTCCAGGCCCGCTACCCCGGCCCCGACGGCCTCCTCCGCAACGCCGACGAGACCTTCGCGACCAAGGGCGACGCCGAAGCCTGGCTCGTCGAGACCGAGACCGACATACGCCGCGAGGAGTGGCGCGACCCCAACGCGGGAGCCGTCAACTTCCTCCTCTACGCCACCGCCTGGATCGACGAACGCGACCTCGCACCTCTCACCGACGAGCTGTACCGCCGGCTTCTCCGCCTGCACCTGGAACCGTCGTTCGGCGAGTCCGAGCTGAAGGAGATCACCGCTCCCCAGGTCCGGGCCTGGCGCGCCGCCCTGGTCAAGGAGGGCAAGAAGACCACCGCGGCCAAGTCCTACCGCCTCCTGAAGGCGGTCCTGGAGACCGCCGTCGACGACGAGCTCATCCGTCGAAACCCCTGCCGCATCAGGGGCGGTGGCAAAGAGGAAGCCGAGGAGCGTCCCGTCGCCACGGTCGAGCAGGTCCTCCAGCTCGCTGACCTCATGGGCCCGCGCTGGCAGCTCATGGTGTTCATGGGCTCCTTCATGGCCCTCCGTCCCGAGGAGCTGGCCGAGGTCCGCCGCTCCGACGTCGACCTGGTCAAGCGGGTCGTGTGGATCCGCCGCGCGGCCCCCGAGCTGACCACCGGCAAGCGCGTCCTGGGCGACCCGAAGTCCAAGGCCGGAAGGCGACCGGTCGGCATCCCGCCCGAGATCGTCCCTGACTTCGAGCTGCACCTGCGCTGGTACGCCGCGAAGGAGGACGACGGCCTGCTGTTCATCGGCGAACGCGGTGCCCCGTTCCGCCGCTCGACGTTCGGCCGCAAGTGGCGCAAGGCCCGTACGAAGCTCGGCATGGACGGCTTCCGCTTCTACGACCTCCGCCACACCGGCAACGTCCTCGCCGCCAGCACCGGCGCCAGCCTCAAGGACCTGATGGCCCACATGGGCCACTCCTCCGTCCGCGCCGCGCTGATCTACCAGCACGCCACAGCCGAACAGCAGACCAAGATCTCCAACGGCATCAGCGCCGCCGTCGTCGACATCCGCACCCGCCGTCGGCCACCCGCCTCGGGCACTGCCGCGACTACGGAGGTCCCGCGCCAGGCATAACGCAACCCGGCATCAGCAGAGCCCTGGCCAGTCGCACTTTGGCCAGGGCTCCATCTCCGACAGCCCATCAGGCCACACCTCACGACCCCAGCTACCTGACGGTTCGACAAACATCTTGCCCTCCCTGGACTTAAGGATTTATTCTTATCTACAGAAAAGATCCCGAAGGAATCATGGAGGGGCGGGATGGCCGACAACTACGACGAGCTCCGCGAGTCAGTCACTGCCAACGACGGGCTCTACACCATCGACATGGGCACGCTCCGCGACATCCAAAGAGCAGGTCGCCTTGGCATCCACGTGCGCGATGCCATCAGCCGCAGCCTGCAGTCGCACGGCATGGGACACATCCCTGGCGAACTGCCCGGCAACCAGTACGACGAGGTGCGGCTGTACCTTCTCGGCAGCCCGATCGGAGACATCGTCAAGGCGGTACTGAGCCCGAGTAACAAGGGAGACGATGCGCTGCGCGCTGTAAACGCGTCAGAGGCCCAAGATCAACTGCGCCGGATCCGCGAGATCGTCAACGGCTAACTTCTGTCAACCGTCAGTCGCAGCAGGCAAATACACACCGACCGCGAGAGGCCAGCAGTGACGTCCGAGAGCCAGCCAGTGACACCGAACGATCTCGCCCGACTCCAGCAACACTTCACGGGCACCGCCACCTCAGCGCCAAGCCAGCCTCAGCAGCCCGGGAACGCCCTCTTTGACTATGCCTACATGGGCTATGTGCGGTCCGCAGTAAGCCTCCAGGGCGGCACAGGCGACCCAGACCTCTTTGACCGGCTGGCCGACATGGCGGAGGACGAGAACTGGGATGGACTGAGCCCCGAAACGCCGGGCGACAACCGCATCCTCCGCAACTACATCAGGTGGACGTTCGAGCGCGCACACCAGCAGGGCAGAGTCTCGACCAGCACCGACGGCACATGCACGGCTTTTAACACCGGGCTGGCCACCGGCCGGCAAGAGACGATCTACGGGCTGTTCAAGCGGAACAGTCGGCCAGCTGGTCAGCCATGGGCCTTCACAGGCTGGCGCTCTGGCAGCGACCGCGACTTCATGGAGAAGTTCCCACCTTCTTCGCGTCCCGACTTCGTGACCTACACCGACAACCCAGCCGAGTACATCTACGACTGGCGCCGAGAACTTGTCGTAAGCGTGGAGCACATCCTCGATGACTCCGGGAACCTTGAGCGCTTCCCGGCAGCCTTGCGAGGCACCCCCCATCTTGCTCGGATGGCGTTCAAAGGGGCCGTCGACGGAGCAGTTGACCGTGTCCGCCGAAACTACAAGGCAGCCGTTCCGACCTGGTACCCCACACAGAACGCCGTTCAGCTTCTTCTGCCCCTGTCCCTCGTGGACATGAGCACAGTTGACCTTGCTCTTGTCGTATCGAGGCAGGGCGAGTTCTACCGGGGCCACACCGTGCTCACAACTGCGATGGCCTACAACAATGCCCGGCTGCTCGCCCGCCCCGACAGCGACTGGTTGCAGCCGGCCGCTGAGATCGAACCCTCGTAGGCCAGAAGAGGTCAGGCGCCCGCACGATCCGTGCCGTGCGGGCGATCTGCCTGGAGCCCACAATCGACCTCCAGACTGACGGCCTCGCGGCGGCCCAGCAGCTCGAATGCGAGCGGGCGCAGCAGGTGATCCAGATCACCAAAAGTTGATCTCACGTCCTGAGATGACTTCAGCGCAAGGCGTGCACCGAGAGGCTGGCGGCAGGCGACAACCCTGCATCTGACGCCCGGGAGCATCAGATCTGGCACGAATCTGGCACGACGGCCCCGAATTGGTCCAGACAACAAGAAAGCCCCAGGCCGTTGACCTGGGGCTTTCCTTCTGAGCGGGCGACGAGAATCGAACTCGCGCTATAAGCTTGGGAAGCTCATGTTCTACCATTAAACTACGCCCGCCTGACGAGCCGTCAGTGACCGCTCGATCTTGCATCATGCTACCCCATCTCGCGGGCCGGTCCACACCCTTACGGTGGGGGCTGCCGGGACGGCGAGCCGCGGGTGGGGATGTCCGGAAGATCCCCTAATGTGACGCTGTCCACTTGCGGCGGCGGTTCCCGGGCAGGGGGCTGCTGCTGTGGGGTAGTTGGGGTAGTTGGGGCAGCATGGGAAGGGGATCGATGGAGCAGCGGACCGTCGTTCGTTGTGCCGAGGGGCACCTGTTCAGTACCAGTACGTTCCCGATGCAGAATCTCGGGGCCGGCCGGCTGGGGCCGGGGCGGTTGATCCGGTGTCCGCAGTGCGGGCGGTTGCGCAGTTCGGTGCCGGCTGATGTGAGTGCGCTCTCGGCGCCGCAGCTGGCGCGGGCGCTGCGGCTGGAGACCGGGGCGTTCCTGGCCTGACGGGTCGGGCGAGGCCGGTGGGGACCGCGTCCGGGGCCCCACCGGCGGGGCCTGGGGTGGACGGGGGTGGACGGGTTGATTGCGCGCCCGCCGCGGGCAGCACGTAACCTCATGACGTGCTGCTCTCCGACAAAGACATTCGTACCGAGATCGACAACGGCCGCGTCCGGGTCGATCCGTTCGAGCCCGCCATGGTCCAGCCGTCGAGTATCGACGTCCGACTGGACCGCTTCTTCCGGGTCTTCGAGAACCACCGGTATCCGCACATCGACCCGTCCGAGGAGCAGCCGGATCTGACCCGGCTGGTGGAGCCGGACGGCGACGAGGCGTTCATCCTGCACCCGGGCGAGTTCGTGCTGGCCTCGACGTACGAGGTGATCACCCTTCCGGATGATGTCGCCTCGCGGCTGGAGGGCAAGTCGAGCCTGGGGCGGCTCGGGCTGCTGACGCACTCGACGGCCGGGTTCATCGACCCGGGGTTCAGCGGGCACGTGACGCTGGAGCTGTCCAACGTGGCGACGCTGCCGATCAAGCTCTACCCGGGGATGAAGATCGGGCAGCTCTGCCTGTTCCGGCTCTCCTCGCCCTCCGAGCACCCGTACGGGTCGGCGCGGTACGGCTCGCGCTACCAGGGGCAGCGCGGGCCGACGCCTTCGCGCTCGTACCTGAACTTCCACCGCAGCGACGTCTGAGGCGTCCACCAGGGCGGTTGACGCCTCAGACGGGTCGTTGACGCCCCGGCCGGATCGCCGACGGGTCAGGCCTGCTGCGGGCGGGTCACCGCGGTCAGCTCGCCGCCGTCCTCGGAGAGGGTCAACTCGGTCCGCAGTGCGGAGAGTTGGCCGAGACGGTGCAGGTGGGTGCCACCGCAGGCGATCTCGGCCGGGCCGATCGGGAGCTCGCAGTGCCAGCGGCGGCGGGCGGTCAGCTCGGGGCCGGGCACCTCGATCCGGACCGGGGCGTCGCCCGCCACCCAGGCGGCCAGCCGCTCGTTGACGTCGGCGGTGATCGCGGGCAGTGCCTCGGCCAGCGCCGGCAGGTCGTCGGCGGCCTCGGTCGTGAAGCCCTTCTTCCGCAGCGACTTGCCGAGCCGGTAGACGTCGGTGCTGGCCTCGGTGTCCATCACCGAGCTCGCCATCGCCAGGCTGTCGAAGTCCGGGTTGCCGAAGGCGTCCGCGCGCCCGGGGTCCTTGCGCCAGCGGGCGGCCAGCGCGGCGTTCAGGGCCAGTGCCAGCAGGTGGCAACCGGTGTGCGATGCGGAGAGCGCGGTGCGCCGCTCGGTGTCCACCGCCAGCGTGACCGTGCGACCGGTCAGGTCCTCCTGCGGCGCCGCGTCCAGGACGTGCAGCACCAGCCAGGACCAGGCCTCGTCGCCGCGCCGTACCGGGATGTCCGCGCCCACCAGCAGTTCCCCGCCCTCCGGTCCCACCGCGCCGGTCAGGCAGTCGACCACCGGCAGGCTCGCGCCGTCGGCCACGGTCAGCGTGCCGGTGTCGGCGGGCTGGTCGGGCCAGGTGTGGTCGAGCGGGTGGAACGGGCTCTCGGCGGTGACGACGCCGTACCGGCCGTCCGCGAGCACGTGGACGGCCAGCACGGTCGACTCGCCGGTCACCGCCCCGCCGGGGAAGCTGACACGGGTGGTGGGGAGGGTCATTCGGTTGCTCCGTGCATGAGGGAGAGGGACGGGAAGGGAGGAAGAGAAGAAGGGAGGGAGGGAGGAAAGGATGGGGAGGGGGAGGGGGGAAGGGGGAACGGGCGGCGGCGGTCAGCCCAGGGTCGGGAGCTTGATCAGCACCAGCAGCGCCAGCAGTTGCAGCGAGGCGGCACCGGCGGCCTTGCCCCACGGCAGGTCGTGCACCCGGCGGACCATCGTGGTCAGCAGCACCCCGCAGAGCAGCCAGGTCGCCCAGCCGACCGCCTGGACCACCACGTTGCCCGACGGCAGGAAGAGCGCGAGCAGCAGCCGCGGCACGTCCGTGGTCCAGCCGACCAGCACCGCCAGTCCGACCGTCGCGGGCCACGGGCCGTCGCCGCCGAGCTGGCGGGCCAGCGCGTAGGTCACCGCGCCGAGCACCAGGCCGGCCAGGGTGAACCCGACGGCCGCGCCGGCCAGCGACCACAGCGCGGTCGAGAAGGTCGAGTTGACCACCTCGTGGCGGGTGTCACCGAAACCGAGCACCGCGAGCACGGCGTAGAGCAGCGAGACGGTGAGGGCGGGCAGCCAGGCCTGGTGGTCCCGCATCTGGTCGAAGGTCCGGGCCGGGGCCCGGTAGATGCCGACCAGCAGCGGCCGCCAGGGCAGTCGCGGACCGGTCGCGCGCGGCGTCGTGCGGCCACCGGCGCGGTAGGTCGCGACGCTGTCCTGCCCGGACGCCGACGGCGGCGGCTGGTAGGGCGGCTGGGACGGCTCCCCGTACCCCGGCTGCCCGTATCCCGGCGCCCCGTAACCCTGCCCGTCGGGCCCCTGCGGGTCGTACCCCTGCCCGTGGTACTCCTGACCCCCGTACCCCGGCGCCCCGTACCCCGGCCCACCGGTCGGGAAGGCCCGGGTGTTGCCCGGGTGGTCGCTGCGGTACGGGTCGTGCGGCGGCGCCGCGAGGTACTCGGGCTCGCCGCCCCACCCGTTCTCATATCCGTTGCCAGCCACGCTCCGACGGTACCCGCAATGGCGATCGGCAGCCCGGTCGCCCGGCGAAAGCCGGGGCATTGCAGCACGGCTGTGACGCGGCGACGGCCCCACCGCGGGTCGAAACCCACGACAGGACCGTCGGAACCCACCACCGCCCCGCCCGTACCGCTGGTACCCCACGGCCGGACCGGGCCGGCCTACTTCTGCAGCACCGAGCCGTGCACCGCCGCCGCCGAGGTCTCGCCGGCCGGGCAGCCGCCGGGGCCCGCCGTGGTGCGCACCGCGCCGACCGGCAGCAGCGTGCCGCAGGCGATCCGGATGCCGTTCGGCAGCTCGTTGTCGGACTCGACGGTGGCGCCGTCGCCGATCACCGCGCCGTCCAGCGAGGTCCGCTCACCGACGGTGGCGTACGCGCCGACGATGGAGTCCTTCACGAAGGCGCCCGCGCGGATCACCGCACCGGGCAGCACGACGCTGCCCTCGACGATCGCGCCGGCCTCGACGACCGAGCCGGCCGCGACCACGGTGCCGCCGCTGAGCACGGCGGCCGGGTCGACGGTGGCGCCGTCCAGCAGCAGCGCGTCACCGGTGGGACCGGGGACCGCCGGCGAGTCGACGCGGCCGAGCACCAGGTCGGCCGAGCCGCGCACGAAGGCGGCGGGGGTGCCCAGGTCCAGCCAGTACGAGGTGTCGACCACGCCGCGCACCAGCGCGCCGGTGGCGAGCAGCTCGGGGAAGGTCTCGCGCTCCACCGAGACCACCCGGCCGGCCGGGATCCGGTCGATCACCGAGCGGGTGAAGACGTAGCAGCCCGCGTTGATCTGGTCGGTGACGATCTGCTCGGGGGTCTCCGGCTTCTCCAGGAACTCCAGCACCCGGCCGTTCTCGTCGGTGGGGACCAGGCCGAAGGCGCGCGGGTCCTCGACCCGGGTCAGGTGCAGGGTCACGTCGGCGCCGGCGGCCACGTGACCGTCGCGCAGCGCGGCGATGTCCAGGCCGGACAGGATGTCACCGTTGAAGATGAGCACCGGCTCCTCGGGACCGCAGGTCAGGCCCTCGGCGGCGTTGCGGATCGCACCACCGGTGCCGAGCGGCTCGCGCTCGGTGAGGTAGACCAGCTCCAGCCCGTACGGCGTGCCGTCGGCGAAGTGCTCCTCGAAGACCTCGGCCAGGTACGAGGTGGCGAGCACCACCCGAGTGACCCCGGCGGCCGCCGCGCGGGCGAGCTGGTGCGCGATGAAGGGCACGCCCGCGACCGGGAGCATCGGCTTGGGGGTGTGGGTGGTGAGCGGGCGCAGCCGTGTGCCCTGACCGCCGACCAGCATGATCGCCTGGGTCATCTTTGGGTTTCTCCCCTTGGTTCCGGTCAGCGACCTGGCCTGTGGAGTGTTGCCAGGGCCGTCGCCAAAAAGCACGTTCTTGAGTGCCGCTTGTCTTGGTGATGCTCTGCTGTCCGGTCCGGCACCGGCGTCCCGGCGCTGCTCTGAGCTGCGTCGGGCCCCGGTGGGGGGGGGGGGGGGGGGGGGGGGGGGGGGCGGCCGGGGGCGGCCCCGGCCCGCACGGGGCCGCCGGACAGCCTGCCCCGGGTGGATACCACCCAGGGCAGGCATCATATGTGAGGGTTCTGGCCACAAGCACATTCGCGCACGACTCGAACCCCCGTACCTCGCGGCACCCGGTCGGGCGGCCCGCCCGCCGGTGGGTCAGACCCCGGCCGGCTCGGCCGGCTCGGCGGGCGCCTCGGGCGCCTGCGGCAGCGCCTTGACCGAGTCGAGCAGCAGCTGCGCGACGTCGACCACCTTCAGGTGCTCCTTGGCCGCGCCCTCGTTCTTCTTGCCGTTGACCGAGTCGGAGAGCATCACCAGGCAGAACGGGCACGCCGTCGAGACGATGTCGGGGTTGAGCGACAGCGCCTCGTCCACCCGCTCGGTGTTGATGCGCTTGCCGATCCGCTCCTCCATCCACATCCGCGCGCCGCCGGCGCCGCAGCAGAAGCCGCGCTCCTTGTGACGGTGCATCTCCTGCTGGCGCAGACCCGGGACCTTGTCCATGATCTCGCGCGGCGGGCTGTACACCTTGTTGTGCCGACCCAGGTAGCACGGGTCGTGATACGTGATCAGGCCCTCGACCGGGTTGACCGGCACGAGCTTGCCCTCGTCGATCAGGTGCTGCAGCAGCTGGGTGTGGTGGATCACCTCGAAGTGCCCGCCGAGCTGCGGGTACTCGTTGGCGATGGTGTTGAAGCAGTGCGGGCAGGTGGCGACGATCCGCTTCTTCGGAGCGTCCTCCAGCGCCGCGTTGAGCGTCTCGACGTTCTGCGCGCCGAGCATCTGGAAGAGGAACTCGTTGCCCAGGCGGCGGGCCGAGTCACCGGTGCAGGACTCCTCCTTGCCGAGGATCGCGAACTGCACGCCGGCGGTGTGCAGCAGCTCCGCGAAGGCCTTGGTGGTCTTCTTCGCGCGGTCCTCGAGGGCACCGGCGCAGCCGACCCAGTAGAGGTACTCGACCTCGGCGGGGTCGATGTCCTGCCCGATCACCGGCACCTCGATGCCGGTCTCCTTCTTGAGCTCCTTGACCCAGTCCAGGCGGGCCTTGGTGGCCATGCCCCACGGGTTGCCCTTGTTCTCCAGGTTCTTGAGCATCGTGCCGGCCTCGGTGGGGAACGAGGACTCGATCATCACCTGGTAGCGGCGCATGTCGACGATGTGGTCGATGTGCTCGATGTCGACGGGGCACTGCTCGACGCAGGCGCCGCAGGTGGTGCAGGACCAGAGCACGTCGGGGTCGATGACCCCGCCCTCCTCGGCGGTGCCGATCAGCGGGCGCTCGGCCTCGGCCAGCGCGGCGGCCGGCACGCCGGCCAACTGCTCGGCGCTGCCCTGCTCCTCGCCCTCCATCGACTTGCCGCCACCGGCCAGCAGGTACGGAGCCTTGGCGAAGGCGTGCTCGCGCAGGCTCATGATCAGCAGCTTGGGCGAGAGCGGCTTGCCGGTGTTCCAGGCCGGGCACTGCGACTGGCAGCGGCCGCACTCGGTGCAGGTGGAGAAGTCGAGGATGCCCTTCCAGGAGAAGTGCTCGACCTGGGAGACGCCGAAGACCGCGTCCTCGGCCGGGTCCTCGAAGTCGATCGGGGCGCCGCCGCTGGTCATCGGGCGCAGCGCGCCGAGTGCGACGGAGCCGTCCTCCTCGCGCTTGAAGTAGATGTTGAAGAACGCCAGGAAGCGGTGCCAGGCCACGCCCATCGAGGGGTTGATGCCGATGGTGGTCGCCCAGGCGAAGGAGATGCAGATCTTCAGCATCGCGAAGATGTAGATCAGGTTGACCAGCACGGCGTGCGACAGGCCGTGGAAGGCGGCCACCAGCGGGTACGAGATCAGGTAGCGCGCCTCGTAGGAGCCGACGCCGCTCAGGGCGCCCTCGACGCCGCGCAGCAGCATGATGCAGATGCCGATGCCGAGGATCGTGTACTCGACGTAGAAGGCCTGCCAGGCGATCGAGCCGGCGAAGCGCGACTTGCGGCCGGCCCGCGAGGGCAGGCTGAGCAGCCGGATCACGATCAGCGCCAGGATGCCCAGGGTGGTGAAGGTGCCGACCAGTTCGGTGAAGACCTCGTACGGCAGCCAGCCGCCCAGCACGGGCAGCACGAACTCGGCGTCGAAGAGCTGGCCGAAGGCGGTGACCAGGGTGAGCACGAGGCTGAAGAAGCCGACCGCGACGAACCAGTGCGCGACGCCGACCACGCCCCAGCGGTTCATCCGGGTGTGGCCGAGGAACTCCACGCCCACGGTCCTGACCCGGCGCCACGGCTGGCCGGTGCGGCCGCCGTCCGCCTGTCCGGTCTTCACGACTTGGTAGATGAACATGCCCGCACGGGTGGCGAGCGCGATGCCGATCACAGTGGTGACCAGCGAGATGACGATCGCTGCTAGCTGCATCGGCTCTCCGTCTCCTGCGGTACGAGGGGCGATGGGCGGTGGATCGCGGCGGACCGGTGCGGTCCGAACGTGAATGGCCCTTCCCGAGAGTGTACTCGTCGGTAACTTATCGAGGGGACCGGGCCGGACACTACCGCGCGTTAACGCCCGTTCAGAAGGTCCGACCGCTATGGCGACAGTCACGTAAGGCCACGCTCACCCGTCCGGCCCACCCGAGGGGGCGCGACGACCCTCCCGGTGCTCCCGTGGCGGCGGGGACGCCCGCCGAGAGATAAGGGCGCAATAAAGTTGAGTGGGTCCGACTCAGTCCTGTTGACGCTCATGCACCCGTCAGGCATGCTTGAGTCCGTACAGCTCAACTTCTTCATGGAGGTATCCACGATGGCACGCGCGGTCGGTATCGACCTCGGCACGACGAACTCGGTCGTCAGTGTTCTCGAAGGCGGTGAGCCCACCGTCATCACCAACGCCGAGGGCGCCCGGACCACGCCGTCCGTCGTCGCCTTCGCCAAGAACGGCGAGGTGCTGGTCGGCGAGGTCGCCAAGCGCCAGGCGGTCACCAACGTCGACCGGACCATCCGCTCGGTCAAGCGCCACATGGGCACCGGGTGGAAGATCAACCTGGACGGCAAGGACTTCAACCCCCAGCAGATCAGCGCCTTCATCCTGCAGAAGCTGAAGCGCGACGCCGAGGCGTACCTGGGCGAGACGGTCACCGACGCCGTCATCACCGTCCCGGCCTACTTCTCCGACTCCGAGCGCCAGGCGACCAAGGAGGCCGGTGAGATCGCGGGCCTCAACGTCCTGCGCATCGTCAACGAGCCGACCGCCGCCGCGCTGGCCTACGGCCTGGACAAGGACGACCAGACCATCCTGGTCTTCGACCTCGGTGGTGGCACCTTCGACGTGTCGCTGCTCGAGATCGGCGACGGCGTGGTCGAGGTCAAGGCCACCAACGGCGACAACCACCTCGGTGGCGACGACTGGGACCAGAAGGTCGTCGACCACCTGGTGAAGGTCTTCCACTCCGGCCACGGCGTGGACCTCTCCAAGGACAAGATGGCGCTCCAGCGCCTGCGCGAGGCGGCCGAGAAGGCCAAGATCGAGCTCTCCTCGTCCTCCGAGACCTCCATCAACCTGCCCTACATCACGGCCTCCGCCGAGGGCCCGCTGCACCTGGACGAGAAGCTCACCCGAGCCCAGTTCCAGCAGCTGACCGCGGACCTGCTGGAGCGCTGCAAGCACCCGTTCCACAACGTGATCAAGGACGCCGGCATCTCGCTCTCCGAGATCGACCACGTCGTCCTGGTCGGTGGCTCGACCCGCATGCCGGCCGTCGCCGAGCTCGTCAAGGAGCTGACCGGCGGCAAGGACGCCAACAAGGGCGTCAACCCGGACGAGGTCGTCGCCATCGGCGCCGCGCTGCAGGCCGGTGTGCTGAAGGGCGAGGTCAAGGACGTCCTGCTGCTCGACGTCACCCCGCTCTCGCTGGGCATCGAGACCAAGGGCGGCATCATGACCCGCCTGATCGAGCGCAACACCACGATCCCGACCAAGCGCTCCGAGATCTTCACCACGGCCGAGGACAACCAGCCGTCCGTGCAGATCCAGGTCTACCAGGGCGAGCGCGAGATCGCGGCGTACAACAAGAAGCTCGGGATGTTCGAGCTGACCGGCCTGCCGCCGGCCCCGCGCGGCCTGCCGCAGATCGAGGTCACCTTCGACATCGACGCCAACGGCATCATGCACGTCGGTGCCAAGGACCTCGGCACCGGCAAGGAGCAGCGGATGACCGTCACCGGCGGCTCCGCGCTGCCGAAGGACGACATCGAGCGCATGATGCGCGAGGCCGAGCAGTACGCGGAGGAGGACCACAAGCGCCGCGAGTCGGTCGAGACCCGCAACCAGGCCGAGCAGCTCGTCTACTCGACCGAGAAGTTCATCGCGGACAACACCGACAAGCTCCCCGCCGACGTCAAGACCGAGGTCGAGGGCGCGATCGGCGAGCTCAAGGAGGCCCTGAAGGGCGAGGACATCGCGGCCATCCGCGAGGCGTCCGAGAAGGTCTCCACCACCGCCCAGAAGCTCGGCCAGGCGCTCTACGCCAACGCCGACGCGGCGGGTGCGGCCGGCGCCGAGGGCGGCGAGAACGTCAACTTCTCGAAGGAGGACGACGTCGTCGACGCCGAGATCATCGACGACGAGAAGCCCAAGGGCGGTGCGGCATGACGGAGAAGGCGCGGGGCGTGGAGCCCGGCGACGACTCCAACGCCGACGAGGCCGTCCTGAAGGCCGCGGAGGAGGCGCTCAAGGGCGCCTCCGACGAGGCCGCGGGTGACGCCTCGGACGAACTCGCCACCGCCAAGCGCGAGCTGACCGAGCGCACCGGCGACCTGCAGCGCCTGCAGGCCGAGTACCAGAACTACCGCAAGCGGGTCGAGCGCGACCGGCTGACGGTCCGCGAGATCGCGGTCTCCAACATCCTGGAGTCCCTGGTCCCGGTCCTGGACGACATCGGCCGGGCCCGCGAGCACGGCGAGGTGACCGGTGGCTTCAAGTCGGTCGCCGAGTCGCTGGAGACCGTGGTGGCCAAGCTCGGGCTGCAGCAGTTCGGCAAGGAGGGCGAGCCCTTCGACCCGAACCTGCACGAGGCCCTGATGCACAGCTACTCCTCGGACGTCACCGAGGACACCTGCGTGCAGGTCCTGCAGCCCGGCTACCGGATCGGCGACCGGATCATCCGGCCGGCGATGGTGGCCGTCGCGGAGCCGCAGCCGGGGACCCAGTCCACCGGCGGCCCGGACTCCGAGGCCCCCGAGGCTGACGGTGCGGCCGACAACTGACACGCTGTGCGCTGCGGGGCCGTACGTCGCCACTGGTGACGTGCGGCTCCGCAGCGCCGTATCGAGCCGCCGCGCCGCCAGGCGCGCCGGCGCCGTATCGCCCCGATCCGGGAGGTGGTTGGAGTCATGAGCACGAAGGACTACGTGGAGAAGGACTACTACAAGGTCCTCGGTGTGCCCAAGGACGCCACCACCGCGGAGATCAAGAAGACCTACCGCAAGCTCGCCCGGGAGTTCCACCCGGACGCCAACAAGGGTGACGTCAAGGCCGAGGACCGCTTCAAGGACATCTCCGAGGCGTACGACGTCCTGTCGGACGACAAGCGCCGCAAGGAGTACGACGAGGCGCGCAGCCTCTTCGGCTCCGGCGGGATGCGCGGCGGGGCGCCGGGCGGCAACGGCTACAGCTTCGACTTCGGCGACCTGTTCACCGGCTCGCAGGCCGGTGGCGGCGGGGCCGGCGGCGGCATCGGCGACGTCTTCGGCGGCCTGTTCAACCGCGGCGGGCGCCAGCCGCAGCCGCGCCGCGGCGCCGACGTCGAGACCGAGGTGACCCTCAGCTTCGAGGAGGCGGTGGACGGCGCCACCGTCCCGCTGCGGATGACCAGCCAGGCCGCCTGCCGGGTCTGCTCGGGCACCGGGGCCAAGGCCGGCACCACCCCGCGGGTCTGCCCGACCTGCGTGGGCGCGGGCACCGTCAGCCGCGGCCAGGGCGCCTTCGCGCTCTCCGACCCGTGCCGGGACTGCAAGGGCCGCGGCATGATCGTGGACGACCCGTGCGCCGAGTGCCACGGCAGCGGCCGCGCCAGCTCCGCGCGCACCATGCAGGTGCGCATCCCCGCCGGCGTCCAGGACGCCCAGCGGATCCGCCTCAAGGCCAAGGGCGCCCAGGGTGAGCGCGGCGGCCAGAACGGCGACCTCTACGTCACCGTGCACGTGGACACCCACCCGGTCTTCGGGCGCAAGGGCGACAACCTGACAGTGACCGTGCCGGTGTCCTTCCCCGAAGCGGCCCTCGGCGGGACCATCGAGGTGCCGACCCTGAACGGTCCGGCCGTGCGGCTGCGGCTGCCGGCCGGCAGCGCCAACGGCCTGACCCTGCGGGCCCGCGGCAGGGGTGCCACCCGCAAGGACGGCACCCGGGGCGACCTGTTGGTCACGGTCGAGGTGACGGTGCCTCAGCAGACCACGGGCGACGCCCTGACGGCACTCGAGCAGTACCGCGAGGCCACCGCAACCGAGGACCCGCGAGCCGCCCTCTTCAAGGCGGCGGAGGGAGCGTGATCTGACATGACCCCTGACTCCGGTATGGGCATGGGTCCGGCGCTGGGCGCCGGAGCCGTCGGCCGGGGCATCGGCGTGGGCCTGGGCGAGGGCCTGCCCGGCGGCCCCGGCCCGCGCCAGCGCCGCGCGGGCACGGGCGCACCGAGCTACGTACTGACCGAGGACACCCCGGTCTACGTGATCTCGGTGGCCGCCGAGCTCTCCGGCCTGCACCCGCAGACCCTGCGCCAGTACGACCGGCTCGGCCTGGTCTGCCCCGACCGCACCGGCGGCGGCGGCCGGCGCTACTCGGCCCGCGACATCCAGCAGTTGCGCGAGGTGCAGCGGCTCTCCCAGGACGAGGGCATCAACCTGGCCGGGATCAAGCGGATCATCGAGCTGGAGAACCAGGTCGCCGCCCTGCAGTCCCGGGTCGCCGAGCTGGCCGCCTCGCTGGAGGGCGCGGCCACCACCCTGCAGGCCCGCGAGGCCGCCGTGCACGCCTCCTACCGGCGTGACCTGGTCCCCTACCAGCCGGCCCAGCAGTCCAGCGCCCTGGTGGTGTGGCGGCCCAGGCGGTAGCCGGGCCCTGAGCGCGCGCCGGAGGCCGGCGAGCCGCGCACCCCCCGAAGGGGAGGGTGCCGCCGGCTCGTCGGCGTCCGTATAGTTCGTTGTGCTGAAAGACACCCGACTCCGGTGGAGCGGGCTCCGAGATCTCGAGAAGTCGGCCGAGGACGGACGAGCGCACGATGGCAAACCTGTGGGGAGGGACTACCAGTCATGAGTGCACTGGGTGATCCGGTGCCGGCGGCCGAGGGTTCGAGCATCATCTCCGTCGAAGCCAAGGCCCTCTACCTCCACATACTGCAGCAGGGGGGAAGCCTGGAGGCGGACGGTGCGCCGCTTTCCGGTGCGCAGCGCGAACTCCTGGAACTCGGTCTCCTCATTCCCGACAGTCCCGACGCCCGCGTTCTCACCGCGGCCGATCCGGACCGGCTGGCCGGAAAGCTGAGTTCGCTCTGGCAGACCGAAGCGCTCGCGCTGCTCTCCCGCGCGGTGGCCGTTCCCACCGCCCTGCAGGATTTGACCCGCGCCTATGGCGCGCTGGACCGGCAGATCGAGGCCGGCGGCCCGGTCGAGTACGTGCGCGGACTGGCGGCGATCAATCAGCAGCTGGATTCCCTGGTCGAGGGTGCCGACAAAGAGGTGCTCACCGCGCAGCCGGGCGGCCGGCGCCGGAAGATCTCCATGCAGGGAATCGGGCAGAAAGACCTGAAAGCCGTCCGGCGCGGAATCTCTCGCCGTACGATCTATCACCCCAGCGCCCGGTACTCGACTTCCACCAGGCAGTACGTCGCCGAGGTGACGGCGCAGGGTGCCGAGGTCAGAACGCTCGCGGAGCCGTTCACCCGGCTCATCATCATCGACCGCAGCGTCGCCGTGATACCGACGCAGGGGAACACCGAAAAAGCGGCCTTCGTCCGGGACGAGGCCGTGGTCGGGTACCTGACGGATGTCTTCGACGGGCTCTGGGACCGCTCGATACCGTTTCCCGGTTCGGCGGAAGTGCCGCAGGAAGTCATCTCGCGACTGCGCGGCCGGATCATCCAGATGTTGATCCAGGGCGTCGGCCATCGCGTCATCGCGCGGAGCCTGGGCCTGAGCGAGCGCACGCTGGCCCGTCACATCGCGGAACTGCGCGAGGAGTACGACTCCGAGACGCTCTTCCAACTGGGTTGGCGCATGGCGCAGAACCCACCGCACTCGGTCGACGAGCCGGAGCCGGAGAGCTGACCGCCGCGGCCTTGCGGCCCCGAGCGGCGGTACCGGTTCCCGCCGGCTGCAGCCGACCGGCCACGACTCCCCCCGAATCGACCGAGAACGCGTCCGGAACCGGTCCACTCAATTCAACGGGAAACTACTGCCACTCCCAGTCCTTGACCGACATCGCAAGGGCGGGCGAAGCAGGTTGGGCCGAAACAACGGTCGTCTGCGTGGCGGCCTTCTGCCACTCCCAGTCGCCTGGGCCGGATACTCCCGCAACAACTGCGGCGAGCAGCAGCGCGCCGGCCACGAGTCGAGATACTGTACGCATGTCGCCCCTCCTTATGTCATGAACCCGTCGTAGGGCCTTGATCCACCACCAGGCGGTGACGGCAGTCCGCTGTGCAGCACAGGCTCAAACTGCTGCACCATCAAAGCCGTAGGCACCGGAAATTGCCAACCGCTGCCCGCCCCGGATCCGTGTCATCTTTCCGCCAGACAGAAAGATGACACCCAAAGGGCGTGACCACATTCGCGACTAGATGCTTCTGACCAGCGAGCTGTCATCTGGCTGCCAGTCGAGGAAATGACACCACGGGCCAGTGGACGCTCCCAGCCGGGCCGGAGACGATCAGTGTGCAGCAATCGATCGCACTGCCCGTGATCGACGCCACTCCTCGGCCGTCCGTTCCGCGGGGTGGAACCCCCCGTCTTCCCCGACCAGTCCGTCGGCCTTGCCCAGCACCACCGGCCGACCCCATCCCCGGAGCCATCGCCATGAGTGAGCCCTACATGCGCCAGCACGCAGCCCAGGCCCCCGAAGGCCGCCGGGCCCGTGTCTTCCTCGCCGCGCCGCTCATGCGGCTGACCGGCCCGGCCGACAGTGTCGTGACGCTGGCCAGCCGGACCCGGCTGACCGCCCTGCGCAGCTCCCTGCTGCGCAGCGGTGCCGCTGTCTTCAGCGCGCACCACAGCGACGCCTGGACGGTCGAGGGCCGGGCGCCGGAGCCGCGGGTCCCCTCGGACTTCCGCGCCATGCAGACCGCCGACCTGGTCTTCGCCTACGTCGGCTCGCCGCTGTCGGCCGGAGTCTCGCTGGAGCTCGGCTGGGGCTCGGCGCTGCGCAAGCCGATCGTGCTGCTGGTCGACGAGGCCATCACGCACAACCCGCTGATCGCCACCATCGAGCAGGTCGCCCCCGTCCTGCCGCTGGTCTTCGACGACACCTGGTCGCAGGAGAGCCTGCGGCACATCGTGGAGACCGCGCTCGACTGGGCCGGCATGGCGCTCTCGCTGCGCGAGGGCTTCTGGACCGCGCCGGGCGAGCAGTTCAAGAACACCCCGCGCCCCGCGCACGCCGACCCGTACAGCACCTGGCCGAGCAGCGGCGCCGCCACCGGCTGACCCCCGCGGTCGACGGACCGCGGCAGCCCGCAGGACCAACGGGGACGGCGGCCCCGTGGTCGGCGCGGCTCGGCCCGGCCAGGCCCGGTCCCGTTCAGCCCGGCTCGGAGCGGCTCAGCCCGGTCCGGCCCAGCGCCCCGCGATCGAACGCTGTGACCACCCCCCGGCCGACGGCCGCACCAGCGACGAACCGGCGGCACCCGGCTCAGTCATCACCCACGCCCCTCAGCTGCCAGCCGAGTTGGAAGAGCGTCTCGGCGTCGTACTGCGCCCGCAGCCGCGCGATCTGCGCCGCCACCGTCCGCTCGCTCAGGCCCAGCCGGGCGGCGGCCTGGCGCTGCGTCATGCCCTGGGCCAACAGGGCCGGCAGGGCCGGCAGCGGGTCGTCGCCCACCGCGGCGGGCTCCTCCCAGCGCACCCGCTCGGCCCGCGCCCAGTCCCGCTCGAAGGCGTCCACCAGCACCGACACCAGCACCGGGTCCTCCACGAAGGACGCCACCTGGTCCTCCGTGCCGCCGGCGACCACCGCGATCCGCCGGTCCATGATCAGCATCCGGCGGAAGTCCTCGTCCAGCACCCGGATCCGCGCGCCCAGGCCGCTCGCGTACGCCGCGTACGCCGCCGTCGGCGGGTCCAGCCGCGCGCCCGGCTGGTAGATGGTGCGCAGCTCCAGGCCGCGCTCGCGCCACTCGCGGGCCGCGCGCCGCGCGTGCGGCAGCATCGCGGCCGGCCGGGCGCCGCCGGGCTGGGCCATCAGCATCTCCTGGCCGGTCTCCAGCGCCAGGTGCTCCAGCCGTTGCTGGATCAACGGCTTGCCGGTCACCTGACGGACCACCGCGCGGGCGTCCGAGATGGCCGGCTCACGGTCGTAGGCGCGGATCAACTCCGCCAGTTGCGGCGGTGGTTCCTCGGCCTGGGCGAGCAACCTGGCTCCGGCCGCGCGCAGTTCCGCGCCGAGCCGACCGGCCGCGGCCCGCGGGTCCATCACCGTCCAGTAGCTGCCGTCCAGTTGGCTACTGACCAGCCGGGCGGCCAGCAGCCGTCCGAGCGCCGGCAGGTCGGCGGGCGACACCTCGTCGACCCGGAAGAGACCGCCGTCGGCCAGCAGCGCCAGGTACAGCGCCCGGGCCGCGTCGTCCAGCAGCTCCCCCTCGCTCCAGGGCTCGTTCACCGGACCGGCTCCCCGTCGAGGTCGTCGGTGGCGGCCCGCATCAGCCAGCCGAGCTGGAAGAGCGTCTCGGCGTCGTACAGCTCGCGCAGCCGCGAGATGTGGCCGGCCACCGTGCGCTCGCTCAGGCTCAGCCGGGTGGCGATGGCGCGCTGGGTGAGGCCCTGCGAGAGCATCCGGCCGACCTGGGCGGGCAGCGGCAGCCCGGCGATGTCCACGGTGTCGGCCCGCCACTGGACCGGCTCGGCCCGCTGCCAGTCGCGCTCGAACAGGCCGACCAGGAAGGCCACCACCGCCGGGTCCTCGACGAAGGCGGCGCTGGCGTACTGGGCGCTGGCCGGCAGCACCACCAGGCGCCGGTCGAAGATCGTCATCCGCTTGAAGGACTCGCCCAGCACCCGGAACCTGGCGCCGAGCTCGGCGGCGGCCAGCACGTAGCTGACGGTCGGGCCGTCCGAGCGGGCGGCCGGCTCGAAGAGCAGCCGCCCCACGCCACCGCCCGCCAGGAAGGGCTGGGTGCGCCGGGTCCACTCGGCCAGCAGGGAGGGCGGGAAGGAGCCGCCGGGCTGCGCGGAGAGGATCTCGCCGTCGGCCTCGGCGAAGAGCTGGTCGACCCGGCGGCGGATCACGTCGATGTCGTGCACGTGCCGCACCTCGCCCGAGCGGTCCACGCTGCGCGGCGTCGCGTCGTAGGCCCGGGTCAGGTCCGCCAGCAGGTCGGGCATCTCCTGGGCGCGCACCAGCAGCCGGGTGCCGGCCGAGCGCAGGTCCTCGCTGATCCGGCCGCCGACCACGCGCGGGTTGACGGCGCGGTAGCAGGCGTCGGCGAGCGAGGACTCCAGCAGGCCGAGGTCGAGCAGCTCGCGCACCGGCTCCTCGTCCTGCGCGGGTACCTCGGCCATCGGCCACCGGCCGCCCTCCCGCAGGATCACCAGGTACAGGTCGCGGGCCCGCTCGCCGAGCAGCGGGGCGTCGCCCGCGGGCTCCCCGGCCGCCCCGCCACGCGCTGCCACCGCTTCGGCCGCCACCGCCGGATCACCTGGCGCTCTCACCGTGCACTCTCCCCCGTCCCGTCGTCCGCCCGCTCCGCCGCGGGGGCCGTGCGCATCAGCCAGCCCAACTGGAA
This sequence comes from Kitasatospora nipponensis, assembly GCF_039528135.1. Lineage (NCBI taxonomy): Bacteria > Bacillati > Actinomycetota > Actinomycetes > Kitasatosporales > Streptomycetaceae > Kitasatospora > Kitasatospora nipponensis. The sequence continues at coordinate 62,862 of NZ_BAAALF010000016.1, forward strand.
GAGCGTCCGCGCTCCGTACCGGTTCCGCAGCCGGGCGATGTGCCCGGCCACCGTACGCTCGCTGAGCCCCAGCCGGCGGGCCACGCCCTGCTGGGTGAGCCCCTGGGCGAGCAGCGTGCCGACCCGGCCCACCACCGCCTCGGACCCCTCGGAGCCGCGCAGGGCGGTCCAGCGCACGCTCTCGGCCCGCTCCCAGTCCCGCTCGAAGACCCGGATCAGGTGCGCCACCACGGCCGGCTCCTCCACGAAGACCGCGACCGTGGTGTCCTCGACGGCCGGGATCACCGCGATCCGGCGGTCCAGGATGATGGTCCGCTGGAACGGCTCGTCCAGCACCCGCACGGTGCCGCCGTGCCGGGTGACCTCCGCCGCGTACTGGACGGTCGCGGGGGCGGAGAGCGCGCTGGGCTGGTAGAGCGTGCGCAGGGTGCCGCCGCGCTCCAGGAAGGGGATGTCCTGGCCGAGCGCGGACTCGAGCATCTCCGGCGGCCGGTGGCCGGGCTGCACGGTGATCAGGTCGTCGCGGCAGTCGGAGAGCAGCTGGGCGATGCGCTTCTGGATGTTCTCCCAGCCGTGCACCCGCAGCTCGGCGGGCCGGCCGTCGCCCGCGGCGACCGCGGCGACCTGGTCGTAGGCGCGGGTCAGGTCGTCGAACCGTTCGTCGACGAGTTCGGAGGCGGTCAGCAGCCGGACCGCCTCGGCGCGCATCTCGGCGCCCAGGCGCAGCGTCACCGCCCGCGGGCTGATCGCGAAGTACGCGTCGCCGCTCGGCTGTCCCACCATGAGCCCGACCCGCACCAGGCGCCGCAGGTGGTCGTGGTCGGCTCCGGCGAGCTCGTGCCCCGCCAGCCGGCCGCCGTTCTCCAGCGCTCTGAGGTACAGGGCGCGCGCGTCGTCGTCCACCGCCGGCGTGTCCCGCCGCGGATCGTCCGTGGCGTCGGTCAACCCCGCCCCCCTGCGCCCTGAGCCCGCCCGCGGTCGGGCGACCGCTCAAGGTCGCATCATCTCACCGGGGGTACGCGGCAGCGCAGCGGGGACCGGGCCGCGCGGTGGCGGGCGGCTCCGCCGGCTCCCTCAGGGCGGCCGGTGCCCCGGGTTGCCCCTCCCCCGTTCGTTCAGAGGCAACCCGGGTGGTCCCGTCCGCGGATCCGGCCCGGGGCCAGCGGCACAGGGCCGGCTGGGCCCCGGGCGGATCCACCTACTGACGCCAAATCCAAGGTGCTTCCAGCGAGGCGGAGCAGCAACGCATCGCTGGTACCGGGCCCGGCCGCCATCACCACAAATGGCTGACCACCCGACGTCCCCGCGTTCCCCGTACAGATACTTCTGCCCCTGCGCGAGGACCGAGAACGAGTCACCACCGACGGGCTTGCGGTTGCCCGGGCGGCTTGGCGTTACGCATAGCCTCACAGCGCGCGAGCGGAGGGACAAGACCGTTCATCCTTCAAGTTCCCGCAACTGCACGAACGTGCAGAATGTGTCTGAGACGATCCGTCCACACACGGCTGAGCTGCGAGAATGACAGAACGTTCGGTCTCGGAGGCCTCCCGCCGGTGACCCACGGTGGCCACCGGCGAGGGCGACCGGGTGGCGACCGGCGAGGCCGCTCCGGGGCCCCGTCACGTCAGTGCAGCGTCACCCGCCCGTTGGAGCCGCGTACCGCGCCGTCCAGCGCGTCGGCGCCCTTGACCCGCACGTACGGCGAGAGCCGGGTGGCGGCCAGCGCGCGGTGCGTGAGCGAGTAGTCGTCCGCCCAGACCTCCGAGCCCAGCTCGACCAGCCGGGCCAGCTCCGGGACACCGTCCGAGACGGCCGCGAAGACACCGTCCTCCACCAGGTAGAGGATCACCCGGTCGCCGGCCTCCGCCAGCGTCACGGCCTCCCGCAGGAAGCGGTTCGACCCCGGCTTCCCCCAGACCGCCTGGCTCTCCACCAGCACGTGCGAACGTCCTGACATGGTCCAACCTCCCCGTTGCGCCCGCCGGGGCGGCTCCGCACCGCGCGGCGCCGCCGCGCGAGCGCGCGGTGTACCGCGTGGAGTCCCCGGTGAGCCGTCCTGGCAGGTGTGGTGACTACCCCTCAGGTTCGCTCAGCGGACGGTCCACGACAAGGAGCCGGTCGCTGCGCGTTCGCGCACCTGCTGGTTCGCGCACCCCTGGGGCAAGGCGGTGGGCGGGGCGCCGGGCGGGCCCCTCCGACGGCCGGCTCAGCCGGCCGCGCGCAGCAGCCGGCCGCCCGCCAGCGCCGCGAGGGTGCGCACCGCCGCCACCGACCAGGCCGTCAGCAGCAGCGCGTACAGCGCCACCGCCAGCACGCCGAAGCCCGCGAAGCCGGTGTGCCGGGCCAGCGCGGCCGCGCCCGTCACGCAGGTGCCGACCGGGAAGGTGAAGGCCCACCAGGTCAGCGCGAAGGGCAGCCGCCCGCTGCGCAGCGCCCGCAGGTTGGCCGCGCCGGCGACCAGCAGCCACAGCAGCGCGAACCCGATCGCCGCCACCCCGAAGAGCACCGCGAAGCCGAGGGCCGGGCCGGCCAGTGCCGGGGCCGCCGAGCGGGAGGCGTCGGCGAGCTGGTTGACGGCGGTGGTGGACTGGCCCAGCGGACCGAGCACCAGGAAGAGCGAGGGCATCAGCAGCACGCCGAGCGGCCCGCTGTGCAGCAGCCCGGCGAGGACCACCGGCAGCACCGCCAGGACGGCCAGCAGGCTGGCGCCGAAGAGCCCGTAGCAGCCGTAGAAGAGCGCCGGGCGCAGGCCGGCGGGCAGGTGCGTGACCAGGGCCGGACCCAGCGCCGCGGCCACCATCGGGGCGACCACCGGGAGCAGCCAGGTGGGGTTGGCCCGCAGCGCCGACAGGTCGTGCCGGGTGATCATCAGGTACGGGATCCCGGCCGCCACCAGGACCGCGTAGAGCGTGCCGACGGTCCAGAGCACCAGGTCGACGGCGAGCGCCGGGCCGGTCCCGATCAGCCGCGAGCCGATCACCAGCGTCCCGTAGCCGACCGCCAGCAGCGCCATCGGCGGGCAGCCGTAGAAGACGGCGGTGGCCGGGTCGTCCAGCAGCTGCGCGCGGGCGGCCGCGCGGTGCCGGGTCAGGTGCACCAGCCGGGCGCCCACCAGGACCACCAGGGCGGCCAGCGCGAGCACCCAGAGCACCTCGGCGAAGGCCTGCCGGCCGGGCACCGGGTACGGCAGCGCCACGGCGCCGTTGGCCACGATCGCGGTGCCCATCACCGCCGCGTACCAGTTCGGCCCGAGCTGCCCGAGGTCCAGCCGCCCGAGAGCCGGCCGGCCGAGGGTCAGCCGGCGCAGGCCCCACCGCCCGGCGGCCCGCGCCGTCGGCCGGGTGGCGGCCGGGCGGGGGACGACGGGGGCCGGCGGTGCGGCGGGGTGCGGAGCGGTGGGGGTGACCATGGCTCCAGCCTGCGGCGGACCCCGCGGCACCGGTAGCACCCGGCGCCCTATGAGGACATAACCTGGCCCTATGCCCCTCTCCTCACGCGTACCCGAGCTGGGCGCCCTGGAACTGCTGCTGGCGGTGGCCCGGCACGGCAGCGTGGGCCGCGCCGCCGCCGAGCTGGGGATCAGCCAGCCGGCCGCCAGCGCCCGGATCAAGGGCATGGAGCAGCAGCTGGGCGTCCCGCTGCTGGACCGTTCCCCGCGCGGTTCGCGGCCCACCCCCACCGGGCTGCTGGTGGTCGAGTGGGCCCGCCAGGTGGTGGAGGCCGCGCAGGCGCTGGACGCCGGCATCGACGCGCTGCGCGAGCGCCGTGACGCCCGGCTGCGGGTGGTCGCCAGCCTGACCGTGGCCGAGTACCTGATGCCCGGCTGGCTGCTGGCCCTGGCGGCCGCCCGCCCGGGCACCGCCGTCACGCTGCGCACCGCCAACTCGCAGACGGTGGCCGAGCTGGTGCTGGCCGGCGAGGCCGACCTCGGCTTCGTGGAGGGCCCCGCCACCCCGGCCGGGCTGACCGGCACCGTGGTGGCCACCGACCGGCTGGTGGTGGTGGTCGCCCCGAGCCACCGCTGGGCCCGCCGCCGCACCCCCGTCACCGGCCCCGAGCTGGCGGCCACCCCGCTCGTGGTGCGCGAGCCCGGCTCCGGCACCCGGGAGATCCTGGACCGCGCGCTCGCCGCGCACGGCGCCTCGGCCACCCCGCTGCTGGAGCTGGCCTCCACCACCGCGCTGAAGGCCGCCGCGATGGCCGGCGCCGGCCCGGTCTGCCTGAGCGAGCTGGCCGTCGCCGACGAGCTGGCCACCCGCCGCCTGGTCGAGGTCCCGCTCGCCGGGCTCGACCTGCACCGCCCGCTGCGCGCCGTCTGGCCCACCGGCCGGCGCCCGGCGGGCCCCGCCCGTGACCTGCTGACCTTTACGCGAAAAACTTGAGCGCAGTACACTCAAGTTAGCTGAGTGCGGACCATCGCAGACCCATCACACAGGAGGAGCAGCCGGCCGTGGACGCGAGCAAGTTCACCACCAAGACGCAGGACGCCCTGTCCGCCGCCATCCGGCAGGCCGGCAGCGCCGGAAACCCGGACGTCAGGGCGGTGCACGTGCTGCTCGCACTGCTGGAGCAGCCCGAGGGGATCGCCCGGCCGCTGCTGGAGGCGGTCGGTGCGGACGTCGCACAGCTCACCACCGCCGCCCGCCAGCAGGCCAAGGCGCTGCCCAGCGCCCAGGGCTCCACGGTGGCGGCCCCGCAGCTGGGCCGCGACACCATGGCCGTGCTGGCCGAGGCCGGCAAGCGCGCCGACGACCTGGACGACGCGTACGTCTCCACCGAGCACCTGCTGGTCGGGCTGGCCGCCGAGGGCGGCGCGGTGGCCGACCTGCTGGCCCGCCAGGGCGCCACGCCCAAGGCGCTGCTGGCCGCCTTCAAGCAGGTCAGGGGCAGCTCGCGGGTCACCTCGCAGGACCCGGAGGGCACCTACAAGGCGCTGGAGAAGTACGGCACCGACCTCACCCAGGCGGCCCGCGACGGCAAGCTCGACCCGGTGATCGGGCGCGACCAGGAGATCCGCCGGGTGGTCCAGGTGCTCTCCCGGCGCACCAAGAACAACCCCGTGCTGATCGGCGAGCCCGGCGTCGGCAAGACCGCCGTGGTCGAGGGGCTGGCCCAGCGCATCGTCGCCGGGGACGTGCCCACCTCGCTGCGGGACAAGCGGCTGGTCTCGCTGGACCTCAGCGCGATGGTGGCCGGCGCCAAGTACCGCGGCGAGTTCGAGGAGCGGCTCAAGGCCGTGCTGAACGACATCAGGGCGAGCGACGGCCAGGTGGTCACCTTCATCGACGAGCTGCACACCATGGTCGGCGCGGGCGCCGGCGGGGACTCCTCGATGGACGCCGGCAACATGCTCAAGCCGATGCTGGCCCGCGGCGAGCTGCGGATGGTCGGCGCCACCACCCTGGACGAGTACCGCGAGCGGATCGAGAAGGACCCGGCGCTGGAGCGCCGCTTCCAGCAGGTGATGGTCGGCGAGCCCAGCGTGGAGGACTCGATCGCCATCCTGCGCGGCCTCAAGGGCCGCTACGAGGCGCACCACAAGGTGCAGATCTCGGACGCCGCGCTGGTCGCCGCGGCCACCCTGTCCAACCGCTACATCACCTCCCGCTTCCTGCCCGACAAGGCGATCGACCTGGTCGACGAGGCGGCCTCCCGGCTGCGCATGGAGATCGACTCCTCGCCGGTCGAGATCGACGAACTCCAGCGCGCGGTGGACCGGTTGCGGATGGAGGAGCTGGCCCTGGAGAAGGAGTCCGACCCGGCCTCGGTGGACCGCCTGGCCCGGCTGCGCCGCGACCTGGCCGACAAGCAGGAGCAGCTCTCGGGCCTGACCGCCCGCTGGGAGCAGGAGAAGAAGAGCCTGAACCGGGTCGGCGAGCTCAAGGAGCGCCTGGACAGCCTGCAGAGCACGCTGGAACGGGCCCAGCGCGACGGCGACTTCGAGCGCGCCTCCAAGCTGATGTACGCCGAGGTCCCGGCCGCCGAACAGGAGTTGGCCGAGGCCCAGGAGCGCGCCGCCGACCAGGACGCCACCCAGTCGATGGTCAAGGAGGAGGTCGGCCCGGACGACGTGGCCGACGTGGTCGCCTCCTGGACCGGCATCCCGGCCGGCCGGCTGCTGGAGGGCGAGAGCGCCAAACTCCTGCGGATGGAGGAGGAGTTGGGCCGCCGGCTGATCGGCCAGTCGACCGCCGTGCGGGCCGTCTCCGACGCGGTGCGCCGCACCCGGGCCGGCATCGCCGACCCGGACCGGCCCACCGGCTCGTTCCTCTTCCTCGGCCCCACCGGCGTCGGCAAGACCGAACTCGCCAAGGCCCTGGCCGACTTCCTCTTCGACGACGAGCACGCCATGGTCCGCATCGACATGAGCGAGTACGGCGAGAAGCACTCCGTCTCGCGGCTGGTCGGCGCCCCGCCCGGGTACGTCGGGTACGAGGAGGGCGGCCAGCTCACCGAGGCGGTGCGCCGCCGGCCGTACAGCGTCGTGCTGCTGGACGAGGTGGAGAAGGCCCACCCCGAGGTCTTCGACGTGCTGCTCCAGGTGCTGGACGACGGCCGCCTCACCGACGGCCAGGGCCGCACGGTGGACTTCCGCAACGCCATCCTGATCCTCACCTCCAACCTGGGCAGCCAGTACCTGGTGGACCCGACGGTGGCCGAGGAGCGCAAGAAGGACCTGGTCCTGCAGAGCGTGCGCTCGGCCTTCAAGCCCGAGTTCCTCAACCGACTCGACGACATCGTGGTCTTCGACCCGCTGGGCTCGGCCGAGCTCAGCCGGATCGTCGACCTCCAGGTGGCCAAGCTGGCCGAGCGGCTGCGCGACCGCCGGCTGACCCTGGAGGTCACCCCCGCCGCCCGCGACTGGCTGTCGCTGACCGGCTACGACCCGGCGTACGGCGCCCGGCCGCTGCGCCGGCTGGTGCAGGCCGCGATCGGGGACCAGCTGGCCAAGGAGATCCTCTCCGGGCGGGTGCACGACGGGCAGCGGGTGCGGGTGGACCTGGACGAGGCGGGCGACAGGCTCACCGTCCACTCCGCGGCGACCCGGCCCGGTGACCGGCCGTCCGACCGGCCGTCGGAGCAGGGGTCCGGGCAGGCAGCCGACCAGGTGTCCTGACCAGCGGGAAACCAGCGGGAGACCCGCTGGGGAGCGGCGGGTGACCGGCGGCTGACGCCCAGGTCACCCGCCCCCGACCGGCTGCCGGTCTCCCTGTGCCGTCGGGCCCGAATGAGGCAGGATGGAGATATGGAAGGGCGGCCCCGCATTGCCAGCCACCCTCGTGCACTGTGAAGGGACCTCCCCGTGAGCATTGACCCGTCGTCGATCCCGTCCTTCGGCCTGCCGCAGCAGCCCCCGCCGGGCGGCCAGCCGGCCGGGCCGCCGCCGATCGTGCTGCCGGACCAGGGCCTGGTGGCACAGATCCTCGACCAGATGCAGCTCAAGCACGTGGTGGACGACGAGGGTGACCTCACCGCCCCCTGGGACGGTTTCCGCGTCTACTACATGTTCCGCGGCGAGCACAAGGAGCTGTTCGCGGTCCGCTCCTTCTACGACCGCTCGTACCCGCTGGAGCAGAAGGGCGAGATCCTCGACCTGATCGACGAGTGGAACCGCGAGACCCTGTGGCCCAAGGTCTACACGCACACCCACGAGGACGGCGTGGTCCGGCTGATCGGCGAGACCCAGATGATCATCGGCAACGGTGTGAACCTGGACTACTTCGTCAACACCACCGCCAACTGGACCCAGTCCGCGGTCGAGTTCGAGAAGTGGATGGTCGGCCGCCTGGGCCTGCAGGACGAGATCGAGGGCAAGGGCGGCCCCGCGGCCGGCGAGTCCGACGAGCCGGGCGAGGAGTCCGGCCCGGACGAGAGCTGAGCCCCACCGCACACCCGTGACCGACCCGGTCCGCCCCCGTGGCGGGCCGGGTCGCCCGCGTCCGGCCCCACCCGCCCCGCCCCTCGGGAGACCCCACCGTGCGCCTGATCCACTTCGACCGCGCCGAGCGGCTGATCGAGCGCTACGGCAGCGAGCGGGCCCACGCGACCCGGATCGCCACCGGCGGCGGCACCGGCGCGGACGCACCCGGCCCCGGCCACGGCACCGGCCTGGTGCACCTCAGCTGCCTCACCGTCGCCCCCGGCGGCACCATCGGCGCCCACCCGGCCCCCGGCGAGCAGCTCTTCCTGGTGATCGCCGGCGAGGGCTGGATCAGCGGCCCCGACGGCGCCCGGCACCCGATCGCCGCCGGCACCGCCGTCCTGTGGTCCACCGGCGAGGAGCACGGCTGCGGCAGCGACACCGGCCTCACCGCGCTCGCCCTGGAGAGCGAACGGCTGACCGTCTTCGAGCCGGAGCACCCCTGACCGGCCCGCTTGTCCACCGCCACCCGGCGTCAGAGGATGTCCCCCGACCACGAGCGTGAGGAGCCGTCATGGGTACGAGGCCGCTGTTGAACCGCCGACTGGCGGGGATGGGTACGACGATCTTCGCGGAGATGAGCGCCCTGGCCACCGCCACCGGGTCGATCAACCTCGGGCAGGGCTTCCCCGACACCGACGGCCCGCGCTCCATCGCCGAGGCCGCCGCCGACGCCGTGCTCGGCGGACGCGGCAACCAGTACCCGCCCGGGCCGGGCATCCCCGAGCTGCGGCAGGCCGTCGCCGATCACCAGCAGCACTTCTACGGGCTGGAGTACGACCCCGACACCGAGGTGCTGGTCACCGCCGGCGCCACCGAGGCCATCGCCGCCGCCCTGCTCGCCCTGCTGGAGCCGGGCGACGAGGTGATCGCCTTCGAGCCGTTCTACGACTCCTACGCCGCCTGCATCGCGATGGCCGGCGCCACCCGCGTCCCGCTGACCCTGCGTCAGCCCGACTTCCGCCCCGACCTGGACGAGCTGCGCGCCCTGGTCACCCCGCGCACCCGGCTCATCCTGCTCAACACCCCGCACAACCCCACCGGCACCGTGCTGCACCCCGACGAGCTGCGCACCATCGCCCAACTAGCCGTCGAGCACGACCTGCTGGTCATCACCGACGAGGTCTACGAACACCTGGTCTTCGCCACCGGCCACCACCCGATCGCGGCCCTGCCCGGCATGCGCGAGCGCACCGTCTCGATCTCCTCGGCCGGCAAGACCTTCTCCTTCACCGGCTGGAAGGTCGGCTGGGTCACCGCCACCGCACCGCTGGTGGCCGCGGTGCGCACCGCCAAGCAGTACCTCACCTACGTCTCGGCGGGCCCGTTCCAGTACGCCGTCGCGCAGGCCCTGCGGCTGCCCGACAGCTACTTCGACACCCTGCGCGCCGACCTGCTGCGCAAGCGCGACCTGCTCTGCGAGGGCCTGACGGACGCCGGGTTCCAGGTCTTCCGGCCCGAGGGCACGTACTTCATCACCACCGACATCACCCCGCTCGGCGAGAAGGACGGCCTGGCGTTCTGCCGCGCCCTGCCCGAGCGCTGCGGCGTCGTCGCGATCCCCAACTCGGTCTTCTACGACGACATCGAGGCGGGCCGCCCGCTCGTCCGCTTCACCTTCTGCAAGCAGGACGACGTCCTCAACGAAGCCGTGGCACGGCTGCGCCGACTCTGAGCGAGGGCGCGGGCCCGCCGTCGCGCGCGGGGCGCGGCGGCGGACCTAACCTGGGAGGACGACCGCGTTCCGCGCGCCCACGGGCCGCGCAGGCGACGACCCGCGGTCGGTCCCGACCTCTGCCGCCGGCTTCCCGCATCCCTTCCCCTGCACGCCCGACGGGGGGCCGGCCCGATCCGAAGGGGCGCGGCGAACGGTCGCCCGTAGCGTGCGCCGCCCACAGCGCCCCCCGGGAAGGTGCGACCATGCGCTGCACACAGGGTGTCCGAGGGATCCTGACGGGGACGAGACCGGCGGCCCTGGTCGCGTCGGCCGTGCTGGCGACCGCCGTCGGCGCGAGCGGCCAGGGCGCCCGGGCGGCGGCCCCGGCCGGCGCACCGGCGACCACCGCCACCCGCTCCGCGCCGGTCCAGCCATGCCCCACCCAGCCCGTCGAGCCGAATCCGCCCGCCGCCGCGACGCCGGCCGCCACCGTGCCGGTGCCCGCGCCGGTCGACCTGCCGGCGAGCAGCGCGGCCTTCGGAGCGGGCTACCCAGGCAACGCCCGGTACCTGGTCGGCCCGGGCGACTGGACCTGCGACGCGGTCTACTTCGCCGGCGACGGCGGCGAGCAGGCCTACCTGCACCCCGCCCCCGCGGAGTCCGACCCGGTCGGTGCCCGGTTCGCCTCGCTCGTGCAGGCCGTCTTCGACAGTGGCGGCGCGCAGACCGACGTGGACCTGGCGTGCCCCTTCATCGCCCAGGCCACCGCCCCGACCACGCCGGGCGGGCAACCGGCCACCTGCCTGGCCCCACCGCCGCAGTCCGCGGACCAGGTCCACCCGGTGGCGACCGGCACCCCCGGCCTCCACGTGGCCGCCGTCGGGGTGCCGAGCGGGGTGCGCGAGCCGAACATCGCGGCGAGCGGCCAGAGCCCGCCGGCCGGGCCGAGCCGTCCGGTGGTCGCGCTGGTGACGCTCCAGGGCCCGCAGGGAACGGCGCAGGAGATCAGCTGTGCGATGACCGGATCCACGGCCGTCGAGAGCTGCCAGGCGAGCCTGGGCTACTTCCTGGCCACCAGCGCGGTGGGCGGTCAGTTGAGCGACACCGAGCTGGCCGGCGCGGTCGCCGACCTGGACGCCTTCGTCGCCGCCTTCCTCGGCTGACCCGGCCGCGCCGGTGATCGACCGCCCTGAGGTGGCATCGGACCTCCTCGCCCGGAGCACCGCGGGAGCGGGCGCCGGACCGAAGTGGTCCCCGCCGTCCCCGTGTTGTGCCCGCCACCGACGGCCGGGCGCGGGCCCGCCCGGCGCCCGCCACGGCTTCGCCACCCCGCGCCGTGGCGCTCGGCCCGCGGGGCGCGCCCCGCACACCGCGCGCACGCACGCGTCCGGCGCGCAACCGGCCCGCAGGGCGCGCGCTCCGGCCCGAACGGCACGGCCCGAGCAATCTCGTTCACCGGGCCGGTCACACCTGACCAGGCACTACGCCCAGAACGGTGAATGTGCAACAAGAATGGGTAAATCCCTGACGGACCCGGAGAATTCGTGCTTCTCTGCTGCTGAATCTCCAGCCGGAATCCTTCCTTCCACGGTCGGCCGCGTCCTGGACCCGCACAGCCACGAACCTCCTCGCCTTCGGCCGAGTCAGGGAGCTGCACGGCGGGCGCGTACGGAGCTGAAATGCGGAGCCCAGCATGCTCACCACACTGCAGACCTCCTACACCGACACCCGCGCCGGCGACCTGGCCTGGTGTCTCGGCGGCGGACCGCTGCCCGCCCTCGCGGTGCGCGACCTGGTGCTGTCGGGTCCCGACAGCGCGACGGACGCCGGCAGCGCCACCCGGGCCGGCAGCGCGCCCGCCCCGGACCGCACCGGCGGCCCGGCGGCGGGCGGCGGCGCGGGCACCCTGCAGTTGCGCCTGCTGGGCGCCTCGCACCAGGTGGTCATCGCGGCCGGCCCGGGCGAGTGCCTGGAGACGGTCGCCTGCATGCCCGGCCGGCGCACCCCGCTGCCCGCCCGGGTCGCCGAGCAAGTCGCCGGATGGGAGTACGAGTTCGCGGCCCGGATCGAGACCCTGCCGCCCCACGTCTTCGCCGCGCGGGCGCAGGAGATCCTCGCCCTGGTGGACGAGCACCCGCGCGGTCTGGCCGGGGTCTTCCCGGGCGACCCGAGCGCCTTCACCGCGCTGGTCGCGCAGGGCAGCGCGGAGCGGGTGCTCTGGCGGACCTGGCACGCCTACCCGCAGGAGGGGCGGCTGGTGTGCACCCGCTCGTCGCTGGTGGTGCGCCACTGGGCGGCGCCGACCGCCGGGGCGGGCGCCCGCTGCTCGATGGCCCGGCCGACCGCCGGGTGACCTCCGCAACGCGTCGAAGAATCGAATGTCATGACGGTTCGTCAACTCCTTCCGAAGCGCTATCCCACGAACGAGTGCAACTATTTGCGCCACCCGTCGCCTAGCGTTTCTTCGTGATCAACCAGTCGGCGGGCCCACCCCCGCAGCCCGGCCTCGACCACGACGGCTCCGCCCCGACCGGACGGGTACCGACCGTCCGGGTCAGGTCGCGCACCCGCGGGCAGTCCCGCAGCCGCCTGCCGGCCGAGCCCCGCACCGAGCCGGTGCCGGGCCCGGTGCGGCGCCCGCGGACCCGCGCCCACCTGCGGCTGCGCACCCAGGCGCGGGAACGCTCCGAGGGACGCCGCCGGACCGCCACCGGCGCCGACGAGCCGGCCGCGCCGCGGGTCGCCGCGCCGGACGGACGCGCCCGAACGGACGGCCACCCTCACCCGGATGGGCGCGTACGAACGGATGGCTTCGGTGCCGCGACCACCCCCGGGCGGCGACCCGCCCCCGGCCGCCCGGCACCCCTCGCCCGCGGCACCGGGCGGCCGCCGCGCCCACCGCGCCGGCCCCGCCCCGCCCGGAGCACCGTCAGCACCGCCACCACCACTGACACCACCGGCACCACAGCCGACCGCGGCACCCCGCAACGCCCGCGCCCGGCCCGGCTGCTGGTCCTGCTCGCCGCCTTCGTCTGCGCCGCCTGCGGGCTGGTCTACGAGCTGGAGCTGGTGGCCCTCGGCGGCTACCTGCTCGGTGACTCGGTCACCCAGACCTCCGTGGTGCTCTCGGTGATGGTCTTCGCGATGGGCGTGGGCTCGCTCGGCGCCAAGCACTTCACCCACCGCCCGGCCACCTCCTTCGCGCTGGTCGAGTGCGCGCTGGCGCTGGTCGGCGGGCTCTCCGTGCTCGCCCTGTACGGCTGCTGGGCCTGGCTGGGCCGCTACCAGCTCGCCATGATCGGGCTGACCTGCGTGATCGGGATCCTGATCGGCGCGGAGATCCCGCTGCTGATGTCGCTGGTCCAGCGGATCCGCCGGGAGGACGCCGGCCGGGCCGCGGCCGACCTCTTCGCGGCCGACTACGTCGGCGCGCTGATCGGCGGGCTGGCCTTCCCCTTCCTGCTGCTGCCGGTCTTCGGCGCGGCCGACGGCGCGCTGTTGACCGGGGTGGTCAACGCGCTGGCCGGCGCCACTGTGGTGCTCTGGCTCTTCCGCGACGAGCCGGGCCCGCGCACCCGGCTCGTGCTCTGGGCCGGCTGCGGGACGGTGCTCGCCGCCCTCGCGCTGGCCGCCGCCTTCACCGGCGCGATCGAACGGGCCGCCCGGCACGCCCTCTACGGCGGACCGGCCCGGCAGGCCGTGCAGAGCCGCTACGGCGAGATCGTGCTGACCGGCGGCTCCGGCACCCCCGCCACCGACCCCCGTCCCCTCGCCGCCGCCGACCCCGCCGACCCCGGTCCGAGCGGCCCCGCGGCCGCTTCCGGCCCCGACGCTCCGCCGGACCCCGACCGTCCCGACGCTCCCGACGCTCCCGGGGCCGGACCGCAGGCCGCCGGGGCCCCGCCGCGGGTACCGGAGCAGCGGGCGGCCGGCGCCGACCCGCTGCGGCTCTACCTGGCCGGGCGCCTCGCGGTCTGCGGCACCGACGAGTACCGCTACCACGAGGCGCTGGTGCACCCGGCGCTGCCCGCCGGCGCCGACGCCCGGGTGCTGGTGCTCGGCGGTGGCGACGGGCTGGCGCTGCGCGAGGTGCTGCGCCACCGGGCGGTGCGCTCGGTCCTGCTGGTCACCCTCGACCCGGCGCTGCCCGCGCTGGCCCGCACCGATCCGGCGCTGGCGGCGCTCGGCGGGCACTCGTTCGCCGATCCGCGGGTCCGGGTGGTCACCGCGGACCCGCTGGAGTGGCTGCGCCGAGCCGACCGGTCCTCCGGCGGCGACCCGGCCGCCGGCGGGCCGTTCGACGCCGTCCTCGCCGACCTGCCCGCGCCCGAGCGGGCCACCCGCAGCGAGTACCACGCGACCGAGTTCTACGGCCTGGCCGCCGACCGGCTGGCCCTCGGCGGGCGGCTCGCCGTACCGGCCGGCCTGGGCGGCGCGCCGGGACCGGACGTCTGGACGGTCGAGGCCGGGCTGCGCGCGGCCGGGCTGTGGA
>NZ_BAAALF010000017.1:0-14600 GCF_039528135.1 Kitasatospora nipponensis
GGTGGCCCGCCGCTCCGGGTCGTCCAGCCAGTCGTTGACGGCGCCCATCAGCCAGACCGTCCCCTCGACGCCGTACTGGCCGGTGGCCCGCAGCCGGGCCGCCTCGAACTCGTCCGGGACCTGGTGGGGTTGGTGGAAGTAGGCGGTGGTGAAGGTCGGCCGGTCACCCGTCACCAGGAGCCGGCCGTCCGTACTGGCACCGTCCACCTGCGGGCGCCGCCCGGGGTCGTCCAGGTACCAGCCCCGGTTGACGGTGTCGTGCAGCGCGGCGAACCGGTTGATGGTCGCGGCCACCACCAGCCCGCCCGGCCGCACCACCCGCACACCGCACGCGCACCACATCGCATCGCATCGCACCGCACCACGTGCGCCACCCGCACCGCACCGCACCCGCCAGCGGCCCCGCCGGCCGGCGCCGACCGAGGAGTCCCGCGTGACCACGACCGCCCACCTGCCCGCGCAGCCCCTCGCGCGGCCGACCGTCGAGCGCCCCGAGGGCGCCGAGCGCTCCGGGCGCCGTCCGGTCCACCTGATCGAACTGACGGCGCTGCCCGGGGTCCGGTACAGCATCACGCTCGGCTACCTCCAGGCGGCCGCGGAGCAGGACCCGACCGTCCGCGACGCCTACCGGTTCGAGCGGCACATCCACCTGCAGAGCGCCGCCACCCAGGAGCAGGTGTACGCCGAGGTGCTGGCCCGGCTGGACGCGCCGTACCTGGTGGCGCTGACCGTGTACTTCTGGAACCGCACGCAGTCGCTGGAGCTGGCCACCCGGATCAAGCAGCGCTGGCCCGACTGCCTGGTGATGGTCGGCGGCAACGACGTCACCCACCAGGCCCGCGAGCTGTTCGCCGAGGCGCCGGCCGTCGACATCCTGGTGCACGGCGAGGGCGAGCTGCGCTTCGCCGAACTGCTCAGCGAACTCACCGAGCCGGCACCCGAGTTGGCGCGGATCAACGGCATCAGCTACCGGCGGGCCGACGGCACCGTCGCCTCGACGCCACCCGCCCAGCGGATCACCGACCTCGCCCTGGTGCCCTCCCCGCTGCTCTCCCCGGTCTACTCCGACGCCGACCTGGCGGCCTCCTGGCTGATCGTCTACGAGACCAACCGCGGCTGCCCCTACAGCTGCGCGTTCTGCTACTGGGGCGGCGCGACCAACGCCAAGGTCCGCCAGTTCCCGCTGGAGCGGATCACCGCCGAGCTGGAGCGGATCGTGCGGCACGCCCCGAACGGCGCCTCGCTCTTCATCGCGGACGCCAACTTCGGTCTGCTGCCGCGCGACCGGGAGATCGCGCAGACCCTGGTGGACCTCTGCCGGCGCCACGACAAGCAGATCCTGGTGATGACCAACTGGGCCAAGAACACCACCGGTCGGGTGGTGGAGATCGCCCGCATCCTGCACGAGGCCGGCCTCACCGGCGCCATCACGCTCTCCACCCAGAGCTTCGACCCCGAGGTCCTGCAGATCGCCAACCGCTCCAACATCCGTGCCTCGCACTACCACCGGATGCAGCAGGCCTTCCGCGAGCTGGGGATCCCGACCTACACCGACCTGATCTGGGGCCTGCCCGGCGAGAGTGCGGCGAGCTTCCGGGACGGCATCGAGGAGGTCCTGCAGGCCGGCGGGTCGCCGGTGGTCTACCCGCTGCTGCTGCTCAACAACACCGACTTCAGCCACGCCCGGTTCCGCACCGAGCAGGGCCTGGTCACCCGGCGGATGCCGGCCGACGTGAGCAACCCCGAGCTGGTGGCCGACGTGGTGGTCGGGCACGCGAAGATGACCGAGCGGGACTGGCTCGACGGGCTGGAGCTGCGGCTGTCCCTCTGCCTCTTCCAGAAGGTGCTGCTCCGCTGCACGCTGCGCTACCTGCACCGGACGAGCGGGGTGCGGATGGTCGACCTGCTGGAGGGCCTGCGCACGCTGCTCTTCGCCGAGCCGGCGGACGAACCCGCGGCGGGCGTCGGCGGCGGCGCGGGCGCGGGCGCCGGCGCCCGGGTGCGGCGGCTGGCCCGCAACTACGCGGACGCCTGGCGCGAGCCGGAGACCATCGACTGGGAACTGCTGCGGACGGCCAACCGCGAGCAGGGGGTGCCGGAGGAACTGCACTACCAGGCGATCCTGCGCCACCTGGTCGCCTCCCCGCAGGCGCTGCGGCGCTACCTGACGCAGACCGTCCGGGAGCTGCGCGCCCACCTGGCGCTGCCCGACTGCCCCGAGGCCACCCTCGACCAGCTGATCGGCGCCGACGTGGCCGGTACCGCGCTGCTGCGCACCACGCTCTCCGGCGCCCCGCAGCTGGTCGACTTCGAGCTGCCCGCCGACGTGCACCGGCTGCTGGTGGACAACGGTGACCTGCCGGCGCTGCCCGCGGACCCGGACGCACCCGAGCCGGACGTTGCCGCGCTGGAGACCCCCGACCCCACCGCCGACCCCGATACCCACACCGACGCGGACGCCGAGCCGGTGCGGCTGCGCCTGCGGGTCCCCGAGCGCTGGGCCCACCACCCGTTCAGCGCCTACGTGCTCTCGGTCTGGCACGGCAGCGGCAACGCCTTCCGCGACGCCGAACTGACGCGCGTCCCGTCCTGAGGGAACCCCCGCCCACGGCGTGGACGCGACGGGACCTGGCCCCGGGCGACGCTGCCCGGGGCCGGCCGTTCACGTTCCGTCCCGCCGTGACCGCCGAGCGATCAGGCGAGCGGGGCCGGGTAGGTCGGGTACTCCACCCCGGAGACGTGCTGGACGACCCGCACGACCTGGCAGGAGTAGCCGAACTCGTTGTCGTACCAGAGGTAGAGGATCGCGTTGTCGCCCTCGACCTTGGTCGCCCCGGCGTCGACGATCGAGGCGTGCCGCGAGCCGATGAAGTCGCTGGAGACCGCGTCGGGCGCGGTGGTGAAGTCGATCTGGCGCTTGAGCGACGAGGTCAGCGACACCGTGCGCAGGTGCTCCAGCACCTCCTCGCGGGTGGTCTCGCGCGCGAGCTGCAGGTTGAGGATCGCGATCGAGACGTCCGGCACCGGCACCCGGATCGAGCTGCCGGTGATCCGCGCCTTGAGGTCGGGCAGCGCCTTGG
The DNA here is from genome assembly GCF_039528135.1 of Kitasatospora nipponensis. Classification (NCBI taxonomy): domain Bacteria; kingdom Bacillati; phylum Actinomycetota; class Actinomycetes; order Kitasatosporales; family Streptomycetaceae; genus Kitasatospora; species Kitasatospora nipponensis. The sequence continues at coordinate 3,081 of NZ_BAAALF010000017.1, forward strand.
CGACGGCCGAGGCGGCGCCGGTCTCGGTGATGACCATGTTCAGCGGGGCGGACCGGCCACGACGGTCGGAGTCGTGGTAGTTGTCCAGCAGGTTCTGGTCGTTGGTGAACGAGTGGACGGTCTCCACGTGGCCGCGCAGCACGCCGTACTCGTCCGCCATCGCCTTCAGCGGCGGGACGATCGCGTTGGTGGTGCAGGAGGCGCAGGAGAGGATCTGCTCGTCCGGCTTGATCGTGTCGTGGTTGACACCGTGCACGATGTTGGGGACGTCGCCCTTGCCCGGCGCGGTCAGCACCACCTTGGCGATGCCCGGCTGCAGGTGCTTGGAGAGGCCCTCGCGGTCGCGCCACCGGCCGGTGTTGTCGATCAGGATGGCGTTGTTGATCCCGTACGCCGTGTAGTCCACCGTCGTCGGGTCGTTCGAGTAGATCACCGTGATCTCGTGCCCGTTGGCCACGATCCGGTTGTTCGCCTCGTCGACGGTGATGGTGCCCTGGAACTGGCCGTGGATGGAGTCGCGCCGCAGCAGTGAGGCGCGCTTGACCAGGTCCTCGCCCGCACCCTTGCGCACGACGATGGCCCGCAGCCGCAGGCCGTTGCCGGACCCGGCCTTCTCGATCAGCAGGCGGGCGAGCAGCCGGCCGATCCGGCCGAACCCGTAGAGAACGACGTCGCGCGGCTCGCGGCGCGCCAGCTTGTTCGCACCCGTCGCACCGGCGACGGCCTCGGCGGTGAATTCCGCCACCGACAGGCCGCGGGTGTCGGACGTGTACGTCGCGGCGAGCATGCCGATGTCGATCTGCGAGGGGCCCAGATCGAGGGTGCTGAGGGCCTGGAGGAAAGGCAGCGTCTCGGTGACCGAGAGCTCCTCACCGGCGATCTGGCGGGCGAATCGGTGGGTCTTGAGGATGCTGACCACCGACTTGTTCACCAGGGAGCGACTGTGCAACAGGACGGTGACGTCCCTCTCCCGATGCAGTCGGCCGATGATCGGGATCATCGACTCCGCGATTTCCTCGCGGTTCATCCAGTTGGTGAACACGTCCTCATTGACAGTCACAGGATCATCTTTCGAGTTAGGCGACGTTCACATGTTAGCTTTCGGCCATTCCGCCCGCTCCAGCGGACCCGCCCGAAGCGCACGACCCGCACCGTCCCGGGCCCGCCGGCGGATCGGATGGCGTGCGGACGATCCGCTCATTCCCGGCCCGGGAGCGGCGTGGGGGCGGCGCGGGCGCAGGTCGCCGTCGCCCCGCCCGACCCGCTGGACGGAGGCCGGGCGGACGCCGGGCGCCGGGCACCGCGCTGAGCTGCGACGTCACCGGTGACGGCCTCGGGACGATCTTCCGGCCCGGCCGGCCGGCCCCCACCCGCCGCAGCTACCGGTGAGTACCGAGTGGGTCACGGGTGGGTGGAGGCCGGGCGGCCGCCGGAGCGGGATCACTACGCTGCGCAAGCAGGTGACACCGACTCGGGGGAGATCGAAATGCGCCAGGTCACGAAAACCGTCGCGGTCGGCGCCGTCGCGCTGGCGATGCTGACCATCGGGGGGTACGGGGCGTACAGCCTGCTCGGCATGGTCGCGCCGGGCTCGTCGGCGGGCAGGCCGAAGGTCGTGGCCAGCGGGCCGCCGTCCGCTGACCAGGCCGCCCGGACGGCCACGGCCTTCCTGGCCGCGTGGTCGCAGGGGGATCTGGAGGCCGCCTCACAGCTCACCGACGATCCGCAGGGGGCGGTGGTCGCGCTGACCGCGTTCCGGACGAATCTGAAACCGACCTCGCTGGCGCTGGCACTGGCGCCGGGCGGGCCCGCGACCGGCGCCTCGCCGGCGCCGGGGGGTGACGGCGACCAGGTGGTGGAGGGGTTCGGCGTCACGGCGGCGTTCGCGGGGGCCGCCGGCCCGTGGCAGTACGACGGCCGGCTCGCGGTGGGGCGCCGCCGGGACGGCACGCCCGCCGTGCACTGGGCGCCGAGCGTGATCCATCCGCTGCTGGGCGCCGGCCAGACGCTCACCACCCAGCAGGTCCTGGCCCCGCCGACCTCGCTGACCGACCGGAACGGCAAGCCGCTGACCGGCCTCCCCTCGCTGCCGCCGATCGTCGCCGGCCTGCGGCAGGACAGCCCGGGGGACCCGGCCGACGCGGGCAGCGCGGTGGTGGTCACCGACGCCGCGGGGCACGCGCAGGGGCAGCCGCTCTTCACGATCACCGCGCCCAAGGGCGGCCAGCCGGTCCGCCTCACCATCGACGCCACGCTCCAGGCGGCCGCCGAGAAGGCGGTGCAGGAGCAGTACGCGAAGGGCGGCAGGACATCCGCGATGGTGGCGGTCGAGCCCAGCACCGGCCACATCCTGGCCATCGCCAACGCCCCCGCCACCGACTTCGACACCGCGCTGCTGGGGGCGACCGCGCCCGGCTCCACGATGAAGGTGATCACCGCGACCGCCCTGCTGCAGGCGGGCCTGTCGCCCGACGCCGCGATGCCGTGCCCGTCCAGCTACACGGTGGGCCAGAGCTACCGGAACGACTTCCCGGACGCCCGGCCGAACTACACCCTCGCCCAGGACTTCGCGGCCTCCTGCAACACCGCCTTCATCCGGCAGGCCACCCAGAGCCTCACGTCCGGCGACCTGGCGCGGACCGCCAAGGACTACTTCGGGATCGGCGGCGACTGGAAGATCGGCGTGCCCTCGGTGGACGGCGTCATCCCGCCGGCGGGGCAGAGCGCTGACGAGACCGCCTCGCAGTACATCGGGCAGGGCCACGTCACCATGAACCCGCTGCAACTGGCGTCGATGGCTGCCACCGTGGAGAGCGGCACCTTCCGGCAGCCGGTCCTGCTGGCCGACCAGCCGCAGCCGCCCGCTGCCCGCACGCTCGCGCCGGGCGTGCTGGGCGACCTGCGCTCGATGATGAACGCCGTGTTCACCGACCCGGCGGGCACCGCCCATGGGCTGGACGAGGGGCTGAGCGGGCGGCTGGGCGGCAAGACCGGCACGGCCGAGGTCGGTGCCACCGGGACGCCGACCAACAGCTGGTTCACCGGGTACCGGGACGACCTGGCGGTCTCGGCCGAGGTGATCGGCGGCGGCCTGGGCGCGCAGGCGGCCGCGCCGGCCGTGGTGGAGCTGCTCAGGGCGGGCAACGCGGGCTGAGGGCAGGCCGGGCCGGCGCGCGGTGCCCCTCAGCAGGACGGCGGCGGACAGGGCGGTGCCGCCCGCTCCCGGTTCGTCACCGGGGGCGGGCGGCACCGGTCCACCCCTTCGTGAGGGGAGGCCCATGGGGGTGGCCTTCAGGGGCGGCCTCTGGTTGGTCCGCTACCGCTACCGTTAGTACTGCGTGCTCACGGTCACGCCGCTGAACGCGGTCTTCGCGTACAGGCTGACGTAGCGGTAACCCGCGGTGGGGTTGGTCACGGTCAGCGTCTCGGTGTTGCCGGACCTGGTCGACCGGGCCGTGTACGCGCTGGGGCTCGCCCAGGTGTCGGCGTTGTAGTAGAGGTCGGCGTTGCCGGTGCCGCCCTTGGTGCTGACGGTCAACTTGCTGGTGCCGGCCGGCAGGTAGAGGTACAGGTAGTCCACCGCACCGGCGGCGGCCGACAGGTTGGCGCGCGAGCAGTTCTGGCCCATCACCCGGGAGTCGGGGTTGGTGCACTGCGGCAGGCCCGCCACCACGACCGTCTTCGAACTGGTCGCGGTCGCGCCCCGGTTGTCGGTGACGGTCAGCGTGACGGTGTAACTGCCCGCCGTGGCGTAGGTCTTGCTCGGGTTGGTGTCCGTCGAGGTGGTGCCGTCACCGAAGTTCCAGGACCGCGCGGCGATGCTGCCGTCGGAGTCGGTGGAACGGTCGGTCAGCGCGACCGTCAGGCCGCTGACCGCGGTGTCGAACGCCGAGGTCGGCGGCTGGTTCGTGGTCCCGCCGCCCTTGCAGGCGCCGGCGGCGCACGCGGTGAGCCAGCTGGCGAAGTCCGCGTCGTAGCGGGTGCCGATGGCGGTGGCGTAGACGGCGTAACCGCCGTTGTAGTCGCCGGTGCGGAACTTGGCCAGCATGTTCAGCACGTCGCCGCGGTGCTTCTCCAGCATGTAACGAACCGCCAGGTAGCCCCAGTTGTAGGTGCGGGTCTGGTCGGTGTTGTCGTAGGTGGTCTGCCACAGCGTGCTCAGCGGGTAGGTGTGCTTGCCCGCCTCGGTGATCGCCTCGTCGTAGTCGACGCCGCGGTAGCTGTAGGAGACGTACTCCGCGAAGCCCTCGATCCACCAGACGTCCGGCACGGCGGTGCTGGCGGTGAAGTCGCCGTAGGTGTCGTAGCGGCCGTCGAGGTAGTGGGTGTACTCGTGGTTGAGGTTCCAGACCTGGCCGCCCTGCTCGTAGGCGACGAAGACGGGCTGGTTGCCGGCCGTGGCCGGGTTGCCCTCCAGGTACTCGCCACCCGCGTTGGTGTCGACCCCGAACATGACGCCGCCGTAGGTCTGGTAGTCCGTACGGCTGTTGAAGATGACGACCTGGATGTTGGTGTTGTGGTCGTCGGCCACCGGGCCGCTGTCCGCCACGATGCCGTGGAAGTAGGCGTCCTGGTGCTGCAGGCTGCTGCAGGTCGCGGCCAGCTGGTCGGCCGGCATGTCCTGGGCCCGGATGGTGTGCGCGTCGTCGCACTTGTAGGTGATCGGCAGCGCGATGGTCCCCAGCCGGGTGGGCAGGTCACAGGTGCCGTAGTACGAGCACTGGTCGGGGTCGTACTGGTTGGCGACACCGGCCGTGGTCACCCAGAGCGCCGAGGTCGGGCCGCTGATCGAGCTGGCGTCCAGGACGCTCTTGACGATCGGGCGCACCGTGGCCTGCAGTGGGGCGTCCTGGAGGAACCGGGCCAGGATCATCCCGGCGTTGGTGGTCAGGTAGGCGTCACCGGTGCCGAGCAGGTCCAGGTGGCCCAGCGCGAAGGTGCGCAGGGTGGTCAGCACGCTGGGGTCGTTGGTGACGGCGGTGACGAACTCGGGGAACTGGTGGCCGCGGAAGAGCGGGGTGTAGACGTTGTTGGCCGCGCTCGTCATGCCCTGCACCGCGTCCCAGGCCGTGGTGTACCCGGCCAGCACCCGCTGGAGGGTGGGCAGGTAGCGGGCGGCCTCGGCGGCGCTGTCGATCAGGGTGACCGACTCGGAGAGGGTCGGGCCGTTGGCGTCGGTGACGTCGAGGAAGTGGCCGTTGGCCGTGGCGGCGTCGAGGCCGCCGCGGATCGCGCTCTGCAGGGCGGTGCCGTAGGGGCCCACCTGGGTGGCCATCCCGTACTGCACGTAGTAGCCGGCCCGCAGGAACTCCACCAGCTGCAGGATGCCGCCGGCGTCGGTGCCGGTGTAGGCCAGCGCGGCGCTCCGGTAGGCGTCTGCCACCGTGACCATCTGGGCCTCGCGGAAGACGCTGTTGGCGTCGCCCGCACCGGTCGTGAAGAGCGTGTTGACGCAGTCGACCGTCGAGGCCTTGACGAAGGTGACGAGCGCGCTGCCGGTCTTCGAGCCGAAGTCGGCCGGGGTGCAGGACGCGACGGCGGCGGCCGGGCCGGCGAGCGCGGCGGCAGCGGGCCTGGCGTAGTCGGTACGGGCGGCGGAGCTGGGCGAGGCGAGCAGCGGGAGTTCACCCGGGGTCAGTGGCCGGCCCTGCCGGTCCGGCACGCCGGCTCCGGCGGTGTGCGCGGCGGCGACCGGTGCGCCGCCCGGGGCCGGCCTGGAGGCGCCCTGGGCCGCGCCCTGCAGCGAACCGGCGATCACCGCGGCGGCCAGCGCCACGCCTATCGAGGACGCGATCTTGGAAAGTGTGAGAGCTCTTCGCATCAACGCTCCTGTGGGGGGAGTGCGTTTGCCGGGCTGTGGGGGCCCGGTCCCCTCGATCGAGAGGAGACGCGAGGTGGAGATTTTCACGGCTGACCTGCCGGAACAATGCGCCAGGGGATAGGAGAAGGGGCCCCGCGGGCATAACACCGCGCGCCCGCGGACAGCGGATCCGCCGACCCGTCCGCGGGCTCACCTCGGCATCTGTGCAATATCACCTGGTACCGAAACGGCCTCGCGACACGCATAATGGGCCTGCCGTTCTCTCCCCGGGCCAACGAGGTGTACCGATGGAACTGGAGCTTCGCCACCTGCGGGCCCTGTGCGCGATCGCGGACGCCGGCAGCGTCGGACGGGCGGCGACGGCGCTGGGCTTCACCCAGCCGGCGATGAGCACCCAACTGCGCCGGATCGAGGGCGTGCTGGGCGAGAGCCTGTTCATCCGCGGCAGCACCGGGGTCGAGCTGACCGCGTTCGGCGTGGAGGTGGTCAGCCAGGCCCGCGACGTGCTGGCCCGCGCCGACGCCCTCGGGCGGCGCAACACGGCCTGCGCGCCGGGGGCCACCCGCACCCTGCGGCTGGGCGCCACCAACACCCCGGTGCTGCCGAACCTGCTGGCCATCCTGCGCACCGCCTACCCCGACCTGACGGTGACGGTGTGCAGCGTGTACGCCACCGGGGAGCTGGTCCGGCTGCTGGAGGACGGGGAGCTGGACGTCGCGCTCGGCGTCGACTACCCCGGCCTGGAGCTGCGGCACTCCCCCGCGCTGGCGCACCGCGCCATCGTCACCGCGCCGATCTTCGTGGCCATGCCGGCCGACCACCCGCTGGCGCACCGCGTGGAGGTGCCGCTGGAGGAACTGGCCGACGAGACCTGGTTCGTCACCCCCGACGACGGGGTGGGCTGGCCCGGCGCGTTCTACGACGCCTGCCGGGCGGCGGGCTTCACCCCCGCCAACACCCACGAGTTCCTCGCCCTCGAACAGTTGCAGCTGATGATCGCCAAGGGCCTGGGCGTCACCGCCATCCAGGCCACCCTGCGGCCCATCACCGGCGTGCTGGTCAAGCCGCTGGCCGGCAGCCCGCTGTGGCTGCGGCACCTGCTGATCCGGCGGCGCGACAGCGTGGACGACGTGCTGGCCGAGGCGCTGCACCACTACACCGCCGGGGTCTACCGCGACCTGGTCACCCAGGCCCCGCAGTACCAGGCCTGGGCGGGCCGCACCTACACCGCGCCCCGCCCGCCGGCCTGACGGCGGGCGGACGGGGCGGGGTCGTGCGGGCGGAGCGGGGTCTGTCGGGGCGGGTGCCGTCGGGGCGGACTCAGCCGCTGGTGCTCACCGCTCCGGTCTCCAGGTGGCCCACCGCGCGCCGGCTCCACGCCGGGTCACTGCTGACGGTGACCGTGAAGTCGTACCAGCCGTTGGTGTAGGCGACGGCGTTGAAGTAGTCCGCGACCGTGGCGCCGGGGGCGACCTGGTAGGTCCACGGGCCGTCGGTGCGGTAGTTGGTCGGGGTGACGGTGAAGGTGACGGCGCTGGTCCCGGTGTTGGTCATGGTGAACCAGAGCGCCTGCTTGCCGGTGTCGGGCGCCGGCGCGTAGGAGGTGACGGCCTCGGCGCCCTTGCCGGCCGTGGTCGCGTTGCCGGCGAAGTGGCGCAGGAAGCGGTTGGGACCCACCACGGTCAGGTCGTACTGCCCGTTGCCGTAGTTGGCACCGATGTTGAAGAAGTCGCTGGTGCTGCCGTCGGCGCCGGTCGCGGCGTCGTGCGGCGCCACGGTGTACTGCCAGGGGCCGCCGGTGCGGTAGGCGTTGGCGTAGATCGAGTAGTGCGCGTGGGCGGTGGCCTGCGGGCCCTGGTTCGCCAGGTCGATCCAGAGCAGGATCTGGTTGTTGGCGTCGTACTCGATCCGGTCGACCCAGGCGTTGGGCTGGTAGGGCAGCGCGCGGGCGGGCTTGGTGCCGGCCTCCTGGACGGGCATCGCGTTGGTGCCCGGGCTCGGGTTGATCATCAGGTTGGCGGTGGCCTGGCTGATGGTGTCGTTGGTCGCGGGCAGCGCGGGCAGGCCGTAGACCGGGTTGGTGAAGTCGAAGGCGCCGGTGAGGTCGCCGCAGACCTTGCGCCGCCAGTCGCTGATGTTGGGGCAGAGCGCGGGGGTGCCCAGGGCCGCGGTCCAGGTCTCCAGGAAGCGGATGACGCTGGTGTGGTCGTAGACCTGGGAGTCCACGTAGCCGCCGCGGGTCCACGGCGAGGCGATGATCATCGGGACCCGGAAGCCCAGGCCGAGGTTGGCGCCGGCGTGGAACTCGTCCGCGGTGCCGGCGGGCGCGACGGGCGGCGGCACGTGGTCGAAGAAGCCGTCGTTCTCGTCGTAGTTGAGGAACAGCGCGGTGGAGTTGAAGGTGGTGGGGTCCGCCGCCAGGGCCTGCAGGACGAGGTTGATGAAGTGCGCGCCGTTCTCCGGCGGGCCGTCGGGGTGCTCGGAGTAGAGCTGGTTGGCCACCACCCAGGAGACCTGGGGCAAGGTGCCGGCGAGCGCGTCGGCCCGGATCGCGGCCGCGACGTCGTCCGGGGTCGAGCCGGTGCTGGGCACCGAACCCATGCCGCGCTGCGCCAGCGGGCTCGAACTCGGCGCGCCGGTGAACTGGTTGAAGTAGGCGAGCGCGTTGTCGCCGAAGTTGTCACTGGCGTTCTGGTAGACCTTCCAGCTCACCCCGGCGTTCTGCAGCGACTCGGCGTAGGTCTGCCAGTGCAGGCCGCTCTCGTCGCCGCCGTCGTAGGCCGGCCCGCCCGCGGTTCCGTTCGGGTCGATCGTGCCGGACCACAGGTAGGTGCGGTTGGGGCCGGTCGCCGACAGGATCGAGCAGTGGTAGGCGTCGCAGATGGTGTAGGCGTCGGCCAGCGCGTAGTGGAACGGTATGTCCGAGCGGTTCATGAACCCCATCGTGCGGTTCGAGCCCTTGGCCGCGATCCAGGAGTCCATCTTCCCGTTGTTCCACGCCGCGTGCTGGGTGGACCAGGAGTGGTCGAGCGAGCCGTCGCACTGCGCGAGCTGCTCCTTGCTGGTGCCCCACCACCAGGTGCTGGTAGCGCTGAGCTGCCAGGGGTACTGCCGGCCGCTGCCGTCGGGCTGGTTGAAGACGCTGTTGCCACCGGCGAGTTGGATGGTCGACCGGTCGCCGAAGCCGCGCACGCCCTTGAGCGCGCCGAAGTAGTGGTCGAAGCTGCGGTTCTCCTGCATCAGCACGACGACGTGCTTGACGTCCTTGATGGTCCCGGTGGCCGCGGCGGCCGCGCGCGACACGGCGCCGGGCAGGGACTCCAGGCCGACCACGGCGCCGAGCGCGGCGGCGGAGCCGAGGAAGGTACGACGGGTGACGGGTGACACCTGAGCCTCCAAAAGCAGTACAGACAACTCCAGCCCGGGACTCTCCGGCAGCGAGATGTCAACTGGCCGGTAACAAGATGACGGCAAGATAGCAGCGGGGCGAACCCTTGCGCTGCACCCGCGTCAATCCGCCGGACAGGAAAGGAAGTTAACTGTTCTGGCGACTCCGGGACATACCCGGCGGATCAGCCCCCCGAGGCCGGGCGCCCGCGCTTCGCCGGCTCCCGGTAGCCCGGGTGGACACCAGGGGTCAGCCCCTGCCGGGTGGCGACCAGCTCCAGCAGCGAGATCAGCTCGGCGCGCTGGGCCTCGTCCAGGCCGGCACAGATGTCGCTCTCGTGCTCGGTGGCCACCTGCCGCACCTCGCCGAGGATCCGGTACCCCTCGGGCGACAGGTGCAGCTCGTGGTGGCGGCGGTCCTCGACCCCGCGCCGGCGCTCCACCAGGCCCTTGCCGTCCAGGTGGTCGATCAACGCGACCACCCGACTGGGCACCACTCCGAGGTCCGTCGCCAGCGCCCGCTGGCTGCGCCCGGGCCGGGTCGCGATCATCCGCAGCAGGCCGACGTCGGCCGGACTCAGTCCGAGCCCGGCGACCCGTTCGCCGAACCGGCCCGCGGCGTGCGCGCCGATCTGGGCGAGCAGGAACGCCGCACCCCCGCGCGGCGGGATCGCCTCCACGCCGCTCCCGTCACCCGAACCACCCTCGCGGCTGTCGCCCGCCCGCCCTTGCTGCTCGCTGCTCACGGAGCTATCGTACAGGGCACAGAAGGATTCACCATGGTGAACGGTTTCATAGAGAGAACGGATCGAACCATGCAGTCACCGCTGGACATCACCGACACCGGGACCGGCCCCGACGCCGGCCCCGAAACCGCGCCGCACTACCCGGACCTGGCCGGCAAGGTCGCCCTGGTCACCGGCGGCTCGCGCGGCATCGGTGCGGCCACCTGCCGGGCGCTGGCCGCGAACGGCGTGCGGGTCGCGGTCGGCGGCCGGGACGCGGCGGCCCTCGGCGCCGTCGTCGGGGCGATCGAGGCCGCCGGCGGGACCGCCCTGGCCGCACCCGCGGACGTCACCGACCCGGCGGCGGTCGACCGCCTGCGGGCCACCGCCGAGCGGGCGCTGGGCCCGGTCGACATCCTCGCCCCGTTCGCCGGCGGCCAGGGGATGCCCACCCCGACCGTCCAACTGCCGCCGGAGCGCTGGCGGTCGGTCCTCGACGCCGACCTGACCTCGGTCTTCCTCACCGTCTCGGCGTTCCTCCCCGGCATGATCGAGCGCGGCAGCGGCACGGTGATCACCATGGCCTCCACCGCCGGCCGCACCCCCAGCGGCGCCAACGTCGCCTACGCGGTCGCCAAGGCCGGCGTGCTGATGCTCAGCCGGCACCTGGCGGCCGAGGTGGGCCCGCACGGGATCCGGGTCAACTGCCTGTCCCCGTCGGCGGTCCTCAACGACCGGATGCGCACGTCGATGTCCGCCGAACAGCTGGCGGGCCTGGCCGCGGCCTTCCCGCTGGGCCGGATCGGCCGGGCGCACGACGTCGCGCAGGCGGTGCTCTTCCTGGCCTCCGAGGCGTCCTCCTGGATCACCGGGGCGACGCTGGACCTCACCGGCGGGCGGGTGATCCTGTGACCGCCACCGACCACACCACCGACCACGCCACCGAGTTCGGCAGGGAGCACGGCACCGGGCCCGCCGCGCACCAGGAGCGCCACCAGGCCCAGGGCGGACCGCCGCCGGGTGTGCTCGCCGTGGTGGTCACCGCGCTCTTCCTGGCCGGGCTGGTCCTCAGCACGGTGCTGGCCGGCGGCCACCCCTTCCCCTCGCCGTTCGGTCCCGGCGGGCCGATCGTGGCGTACTTCCGCGACCACCACACCGCCGTGCAGGTGGGCGCCGCGCTGAACTTCGGGGCCGCGATCCCGCTGGCGATCTACGCCGCCACCGTCTCGGCCCGGCTGCACCGGCTCGGCATCCGCGCCCCCGGCGCCACCATCGCCCTGGTCGGCGGGGTGCTCGCCTCGGCCTTCCTGGCCTGCTCCGGGCTGGTCAGCTGGGTGCTGTGCCGCCCCGAGGTCCTCGAACAGGCCTCCCTGGTACGGGCGTTCCAGGATCTGGCGTTCGTCCTCGGCGGCCCCGGGCACGTCGTGTCGCTCGGGCTGCTGATCGCCGGCATCGCCGTGCCGGGCCTGCTCGCCGGCCTGCTGCCGCGCCGGCTGGCGATCGCCGGCCTGGTCAGCGCGGTCGTCGCGGAGCTGTCCACCGTGCTGCTGCTCTGGCTCAACTCGCCCTCCAACCCGACCGGCCGGG
>NZ_BAAALF010000017.1:14610-75387 GCF_039528135.1 Kitasatospora nipponensis
TACTGGAGCGCCGGCTCGCCGGTCCCCGGCCGGGTCACCGCGGGCGTCGCGGCGCTGTCCCCCGTGCTGCTGCTGGTGCAGCAGGCGGCGGTGCTGCTGCCACTGGCCCGGTTCACCGGTCTGGCCTGGCTGATCGCCGCCGGCTTCCTGCTGCCCACCCGGCGCGCCCGCCGCGCGGCGGGCCCGAGCGCGCAGTGAGCGCCGCCGCCCTGGCCCGCGGGGGCCGCCGCCCGCCGCCGGCTCAGCCGGGGACGGTGCGGAAGCGGAGCCGGTACTCGGTGGGCGTGGTGTCGAGCCGGCGGCGGAACGCCCGGACCAGCGTGTCCGTCGTGCCGAACCCGCAGTCGGTCGCGACGCGCTCCAACGTCACGTCGCTGGACTCGAGTTGGTTGCGGGCCCGCTCCACCCGGGCCGACTCGACGTAGGCGCTGGGGGTCGTCCCGAGTTCGGCCTTGAAGATCCGGGTCAACTGTCGCTCGCTGACGCAGGCGTGCGCGGCGAGGTCGGCGACGCTCAGCGGCCGGGCCAGGTTGCGCGCGATGTGGTGGCGCAGGTCCTCGGTCCGCCGGGTGGTGGAGGGGGGTTCGAGCGGGACGCTGAACTGGCTCTGCCCGCCGGGCCGCTTGAGGTACATCACCAGCTGCCGGGCCACCCGCAGCGCCGTCGTCTCGCCGAAGTCGTCGGCGACCAGGGCGAGCGACAGGTCGAGGCAGGCGCTGATGCCCGCACCGGTCCACACGTCGCCCTGGCGGATGAAGATCGGGTCGGCGTCCACCTCGACGGCCGGGTGGTCGGCGGCCAGTCGCCCGGCGGTCGACCAGTGCGTGGTGGCGCGCAAACCGTCGAGCAGTCCCGCCGCGGCGAGCAGGTGCGCTCCCACGCAGACCGAGGCGACCCGGCGGGACCGCGCGGCCAGCACCTTCACCCAGGCGACCACCGTCGGGTCGGTCAGCGGGTGGACCCGGCGCCGGCTGTCGACCTCGACGGCGCCGGGCACCAGCAGGGTGTCGATCCGTCGCGCCGCCGCCTGCTCGAAGGTGAGGTCCGGCAGGATCCGCACGCCGGCGGAGGTGGTGACGGGGTCCATCGCCGCGGCCGCGAGGACGACGTGGTAGCCCGTCGCGTCGTCCGTCTCGCGGTGGAGCAGGGAGAACACCTCCGGCGGCCCGGTGACGTCGAGCAGGTCGACGCCCTCGAACAGGAGGATGACGACGAGTCGTCCGACGGTGCCCACGGAACCCCCATCCGGTCGGCCGATGCGATGTCGGTATCTGCGGGTCGGATGACATTGCCGACACGTCAGCACCGACCCTAGCGTTTCCGGTGCGGCCCACCCCCGGGTGGGCCCCCCGACATCCGGCACGGAATCCGAGGCGGTACAGCCATGCCCACCACCACCCTGCGCGCCCTCAACGGCTTCGACGAGACCCCCGCGTCCCTCGCCGGCGCGACCCTGATCCTGATCGACTACCAGAACACCTACGTGGGCGGCGTCATGGAGCTGGCGGGCTGGCGGGCCGCGCTGGAGTCCGGCGCCGCGCTGCTGGAACGGGCCCGGGCGGCGGGCGCGAAGGTCGTCCACGTCGTCAACGACGGCGGCGCGGGCACCCCGTACGACATCCGGGCGGAGATCGGGCGGATCCACCCGAGCGTGGCGCCCCTCGAGGGCGAGCCCGTCGTCGTCAAGCGGGTGCCGGACGCGTTCGTCGGCACCGACCTGGCCGAGCACCTCGACGCCGCCGGCCACCAGGACGTGATCGTGGCCGGATTCATGACCCACCTGTGCGTGGCGTTCACCGCGGCCGGCGCGTTCCTGCGCGGAAACCGGCCCACCGTGGTCGCCGACGCCTGCGCGACGCGCCCGCTCGCCTCGGCGGTCGGTGAGCTGACGGCCGAGCAGCTCCACCAGGGCGCACTGGCCACGATCGCCGACCTGTACGGGGTCGTCGTGCCGTCCCACACGTCCCTGAGCTGAGCATATTCACCACGCGCCCCACCTGAGGGAAGGCCCGGTTCACCCGCGTCCGACGGACCGTCGGGTGAACGGGCCTCAGGTGAACGAAGGTCAACTGTCGGATGGCCACGGCACGAAGACCGGGCGCACCATCCGGATGCTCCGCACGCCATCCGTGATGGCGACTCATGAGACGGTCCAGGTCGGGAGTACCGCGGGCGGGGAGTCCCACGTATCCTCTGCTGGACCTTGTTGGGTCCGCGACAGCTTCGGCGGACCCGTCTTCGTGCATCGAGGGGCAGCCATGAGCACCGAAAGTGCGTACGCGAACGCCGTTCGTCCCACGCCCGCCCATCGCCAGGACGTCGGCATGCTGGCCGAGTTGCTGCTGCTGGCCGCCCGCGACGCGGCCGACCGCGGGGTGGGCTACTGCACCTCGGACGCGGTGACCCGGGTCGGCTACCCGCAGCTGCTGGACCAGTCGCTGCGCCTGCTGGCCGGGCTGCGGGCACTGGGGGCCGAACCCGGCCGGACGGTCGCGCTGCTGCTCCAGCGTCCCGAGGAGTTCCTGCCGGCCCTGTGGGCCTGCCTGCTGGGCGGACTGACGGTCTGCCCGCTGGTGCCGATCCGCGAGGACGAGCCGCGCTGGGCCGCCCAGCTGACGCACGTGAACACCCTGCTGGACGGTCCGCTGCTGCTCACCTCCGAGCAGCTGCTCGCCGAACTGCCGGCGGTGGCGGGCCTCGCGGTGGCCACCGTGGACGAGGCCTCCCGGCACGGCGTGGACATATCCGCGGCCGAGGTGGCGATCCACCCCTCGCACCGCGACGACGCCGCGCTGCTGGTGCTCACCTCGGGTTCGACCGGGAACGCCAAGGCCGTCGTGCTCACCCACGCCAACCTGCTGGCCTCGATGGCGGCCAAGGCCGAGGTGCAGCGGCTGACCGGCGAGGACGTGACCCTCAACTGGGTCTCCTTCGACCACGTCGCCGCCCTGCTGGAGACCCACCTGCTGCCGCTGTCGGTCGGCGCGGCGCAGTTCCACACCACCGCGGACTCGGTGCTGGCCGAGCCGGCCCGATTCCTGAGACTCGTCGACACCCACCGGGTGACGATGACCTTCACCCCCAACTTCCTGCTCGGCCTGCTCAGCCGCACCCCGCTCCAGCAGTTCACCGGGCTCGACCTCTCCAGCCTGAAGAAGATCATCTCGGGTGGGGAGGCCAACCCGGTCGCCACCGGCCGCGCGTTCCTGGACCGGCTCGCCCCCTTCGGCCTGGCGCCCGACGCCCTGTGGCCGGCCTTCGGCATGACCGAGACCTGCGCCGGCAGCATCTACAACCGCACCTTCCCCGAGGGCGACGCGGGCGCCGAGTTCGCCGCCGTGGGCCGCCCGGTGACCGGCCTGCGGATCCGGGTGGCCGGGGCGGACGGGGGCGGGCCGGAGGGAGTCCTCGCGCTGCCCGAGGGGGAGGTCGGCGAGGTGCAGCTGCACGGCCCGATGGTCACCGGCGGCTACCACAACGACCCCGCCGCCACCGCCGCCGCCTTCACCCCCGACGGCTGGTTCCGCACCGGCGACCTGGGCCGGCTCCACGAGGGCCGGCTCACCCTGGTGGGCCGCAGCAAGGACAGCGTCATCGTCAACGGCGTCACCTACTACAGCCACGACCTGGAGTCGGTGCTGGAGCAGTTGGACGGCGTCGAGCGGTCCTACGTGGCCGCCTTCCCCACCCGCCCGGCGGGCAGCGACACCGAGCAGCTGGCCGTGCTGCTGGCCACCGACCCGCCGCAGCAGGACGAGGCGGCGCTGCACCGGCTGCTGATAGCCGTGCGCAACAGCGTCGTGCTGCACTGGGGCTTCCGGCCCGCCGTGGTCCTGCCGCTGCCCCGGGAGGAGTTCGCCAAGACCAGCCTGGGCAAGATCCAGCGCAGCCTGCTGCGCCGGCGCCTGGAGGCCGGTGAGTTCGGCCGCGAGCGGGCCCGGGTGGAGGAGTTGGTGACCCGCCAGCTCGGCGGCCTCGTGGTGCCGGCCGAGGGTACCGAGCAGGCGCTGGCCGAGCTCTACGCGGAGATCTTCGACACCCCCGCGGGCGGCATCAGCGCGACCGCGAGCTTCTTCGACCTGGGCGGCACCTCGCTGGACATCCTGCGGCTGAAGAGCCTGATCGGCGCCCGGTTCGACGTCGAGCTGCCGGTGCTGGCGATCCTGCGGGCGCCGAGCGTGCGCGCGCTCGCCGGGCAACTGGCGACGGCGGCGAGCCGGGGCGCGGGTGTGCCCGAGCCGTACGACCCGATCGTCACCCTGCAGTCCGGCGGCGAGCGCACCCCGCTCTTCTGCGTCCATCCCGGGGTCGGCGAGGTGCTGGTCTTCGTCAACCTCGCCAAGTACTTCGTCCACGAGCGCCCCTTCCACGCGCTGCGGGCCCGCGGTTTCAACCCCGGGGAGAAGCCCTTCGAGAGCTTCGAGGAGATGGCCCGCTGCTACGCGCAGGCCATCCGCGCCGTCCAGCCGCACGGGCCGTACGCCCTGGCCGGCTACTCCTTCGGCGCGGCCGTCGCCTTCGAGGTCGCCAAACTGCTGGAGGAGCAGGGCGAACGGGTCGACTTCCTGGGCAGCTTCAACCTGCCGCCGCACATCAAGTACCGGATGAACGAGCTCGACTACGTCGAGACCGCGGTCAATCTCGCCATGTTCCTCGAACTGGTCTCCAAGCAGCAGGCCGAGGAGCTGCCCGACCAGCTGCGCCCCTTCCCCCGCGAGGAGCAGCTGGCCCGGCTGCTGGCCCTGGCGCCCGCCCACCGGCTGGCCCAACTCGACCTGGACCTGGAGCGGTTCGGCGCCTGGGCGGACCTCGCCGACGGCCTGACCGACCTCGGCCGCGGCTACCAGCCCAGCGGCACGGTCCGCTCGATGAGCGTCTTCTACGCCGTGCCGCTGCGCGGCACCAAGGAGGAGTGGCTGGCACGGGAGTTGAGGCGCTGGGACGAGCACACCAGCGAGCCCAACCGCTACCTGGACGTGCCCGGCGAGCACTACACGCTGATGGGCCCGCGGCACGTCGCCGCCTTCCAGTCGATCCTGCGCGCCGAACTCGACCGCGCCCTGGACGGCAACTGACCCCACCCGAGCACCACCCGCACGACCCGTACGACCCCGCACCACCGGCACCACCGGCACCACGTTCAGAACTCATCGAGGCGGTCTCCCGTGAACTCCCTGCCCCACTCCCCCGACGACCTGCTCGCGCTCGACCCCGCCGCCCAGGACCTGCTCTTCCGGGCCGCGCACACCGCGCACACCTTCACCGACGAGCCGGTGACCGAGGAGCAGATCGAGGCCGTGCACCGGCTCGTCCGCTGGGCCCCCACCGCCGTCAACGGCCAGCCGCTGCGCGGGGTGCTGGTCCGTTCCGAGCAGGCCCGCGAGCGGCTGCTGCCGCACCTGTCCCCCAAGAACCAGGAGAAGACCCGCCGGGCGCCGCTGGTCGCCGTGCTCGCCGCCGACCTGGACTTCCACGAGGAGCTGGACCGGCTGGTGCCGTTCCTGCCCGGCGCGAGCGCGCTCTTCGCCGACCAGGCCGTGCGCCGCCAGGTCGCGGTGCACAACGCCTACCTGCAGATCGCCTACCTCACCATCGGGGTGCGCGCCGCGGGCCTGGCCGCCGGGCCGATGGGCGGCTTCGACGCGCCGGCGGTCACCAAGGAGTTCTTCCCCGACGGCGCCCACGAGGCCCTGGTGGTGATGAACATCGGCCGGCCCGGCCCCGACGCCTTCCACCCGCGGGCTCCGCGCCTGGAGTTCGCCGAGGTCTTCAGCACCGTCTGAGCGCAGCCGGCCGCGCGAGCGGCCCCGCCGCCCGGGCCCGGTGACCGGCCCGTCCTTTCCTCACCCACCGCAACGACCTGGAGAGTGCCATGACCGACAGCCAACCCCAGCCCGGGCAGCGGATGTTCCAGCTGATCTCCGGCTTCTGGGTCGCGCACGCGATCCACGCCGCCACCCAGCTGGGCCTTCCCGGCCACCTGGCCGAAGGGCCGCTGACTCCCCAGGAGTTGGCCGAGCTCACCGGCACCCACCCGCAGTCCCTCTACCGGCTGCTGCGGGCGCTGGCGGGGTACGGCGTCTTCCACGAGGACGAGCGGGGAGCCTTCGCGCTGACCGACCTCGGCCACACCCTGCGCCCCGACGTGGCCGGCTCGCTGGCGCCGTACGCGCAGATGCACCTCAGCGACGCCCACCGCTCGGCCTGGGGCGAGCTGGTCCACTCGGTGCGCACCGGCGAGCCCGCCTTCGACAAGGCCGTGGGGCAGCCGGTCTGGGAGTTCTTCGCGCAGAACGCCGAGATGGCCGCCCACCTGAACCGGGCGATGCACGGGCTGACCGAGCTGACCGTCAAGGCGGTGCTGGAGACCTACGACTTCACCCCCTACCGGCACCTGGTGGACGTCGGCGGCGGCGAGGGCGGCCTGCTCACCGGCCTGCTGGCCGCGCTGCCGCAGGCCACCGGGGTGGTCTTCGACCTGCCACGGGTGGTGCCCGGCACCGGCGAGCGGATCGCGGCCGCCGGGCTGGCGGACCGCTGCGAGGCCGTCGGCGGCGACTTCTTCGCCGAGGTCCCCGGCGGCGGCGACCTGTACCTGCTCAAGTGGGTGCTGCACGACTGGAGCGACGCGGAGAGCGTCGAGATCCTGCGCAACTGCCGCAGCGCGATGGGGCCCGAGGGCCGGCTGCTGATCATCGACACGGTGGTGCCGACCGGCAACGAGCCCGCCCCGGGCAAGCTGATCGACCTGACCATGATGGTGCTCAGCACCGGCCAGGAGCGCACCGCGGCGCAGTTCGAGGCGGTGCTGCGCGAGGCGGGCTTCGAGCTCACCCGGATCCTGCCCATGCACGGCTCGCCCAGCAGCGTCGTCGAGGCCCTCCCGCTGCCCTCCTGAGGGCCCACGGGCGCCACCGGGTCCCGCTGCGCCCCGCCGGCGGGGCGCAGCGGGCCGCGGTCAGCTCACGCCGCGCCCGGTGAGCCGGGCCCACCAGCCCCGGCGCGGGGCCCGGTCGACGGGCACCGGCTGGGCGTACGGCGACACCGGCTGCGCGTAGGGCGACAGCGGGGTCACCGGCGCCGCCACCGGCGCACTGCGCTGCCCGGGCACCGGTGCGGCGGCGGACCGGGGCCGGGTCGCGGTGAACCGGGTGGGCAGTGCCACCAGGTGCCGGGCCATCCAGGAGGAGGTCCAGCGCAGCTCCGACTCCGGCACGCCCAGCCGCAGGTCCGGCAGCCGGGTCAGCAGCACGTCGATGCCGGTCTCGGCGATCGCCCGGCCGATGTCCTGGCCGGGGCACTCGTGCGGGCCGGCGCTGAAGGCCAGGTGCGCCCGGTTGCCGTACAGCGGCTCGGAGAGGTCGGGGCGGATCGCCGGGTCGACGTTGCCCGCCGCCACGCCGAGCAGGAGCATGTCGCCCTCCCGAATCGGCTGCCCGGCCAGCTCGGTGTCCCCGGTGGCCCACCAGCCGGTGACCACCAGGGCCGGCGGGGAGTCCCAGAGCACCTGGTCCAGCGCCTCCAGCAGGGTGCGCTGGCCGCCGGAGAGGTTGGCCCGGAAGCGCGGGTCGGTGAGCACCGTCCACAGGGTGTCGGCGATCAGGTTGATCGTGGTGACGTTGGAGGCGCTGAGGATCAGGCGCAGGTGCGCGATCACCTCGTCGTGGCTCAGCTGCGCCTCGTGGCGCAGCAGCCAGGAGGTGATGTCGGCCCCGGGCGTCTGCGCCTTGCGCTCCACCAGCTGACGCAGCGTGGAGACCACGTAGTGCTCGCTGGTGATGGCCGTCTCGGTGGCCTTCATCAGGTCGAGCGTGGCGTTCACCAGCTGCGGCCCGTTCTCCTCCGGCATCCCCAGCAGCTGGGTCATCACCAGCATCGGCAGCCGCTCGGCGAACTGCGCGATCACGTCCGCGCTGCCGGAGCCGGCGAACTCGTCGATCAGCTGGTCGGCGAAGCGGGTGACGTGGCGCCGCACGCCGCGCCGGTCCAGCTGCTCCAGGCTGTCGGTGACCGCCTTGCGCAGCCGCAGGTGCTCGGCGCCGTCCACGCAGACCGTCACCGGCTGCCAGGTGACCATCGGCAGCAGCGGGGAGTCGGCCGGGACGAGGTTGTCCCGGAACGCGCTCCAGCGGCGCGAGTCGCGCGAGAAGCGCGAGGGGGTCCGGGCCACCTCCAGGGCCTCGCGGTGGCCCAGCACCAGCCAGACCGGCAGGTCGCCGTGGAGCAGCACCGGCGCCACCGGGCCGTAGTCGGCCCGCAGCGTGGCGTACAGACCCATCGGGTCGGACTCGGCCTCGGGCCCGTACAGCCGCCGCAGGCCGCCCGGACCCAGGCCGTGCGCGGGGCACCCGGGCGGCGGGGTGAGGGCCGGGTCTGCGGTGGTGTGGTCTGCCGTGGTCACGATCGCTCCGAGGAGAGGGTGAGGGAGTGGAGGTAGCGCATCAGGGCCATCAGCACGTCCCGGCTGGACTCCCGGCTGCGGGCGTCGCACAGGACGATCGGCACCTCGTACGGCAGGTCCAGCGCGCCGCGGATCTCGTCGATCGAGTGGCTGGGCGACTGGGGGAAGTCGTTGATGGCGACCACGAACGGCACGCCGCGCTCCTCGAGCCGCCCGATCACGTCGAAGCTGACCTCCAGCCGGCGGGTGTCCACCAGCACCACCGCGCCCAGCGCCCCCTCGAAGAGGCCGTTCCACAGGAACCAGAAGCGCTGCTGTCCGGGGGTGCCGAAGAGGTACAGCACCAGCTCGTCGGTGATGCTGATCCGGCCGAAGTCCATGGCGACGGTGGTGGCCGTCTTGCGCTCCACCCCCGAGGTGTCGTCGACGTCGGCACCGGCCTGCGTCATCGTCTCCTCGGTGGTCAGCGGGCGGATCTCGCTCACCGCCCCGACCAGGGTGGTCTTGCCGACTCCGAAGCCACCCACGATCACCACCTTGACCGCGGTGGCGGCCGACGACGGCAGACTGTCCTCGTGCCGTGGCCCGACCGGCCCGACGGCCGTCTCAGAGTTTCTGAAGTCCACGCATCACCGCCTCAATCAGGGCACGGTCAGGAAGTTGGGCCTTGGGAACGGGTGCGCGTGCCTCAACCCGTTTCTCGGCCAGCAGGTCGGCGAGCAGCACGGCCGTCGCGCTCATCGGCAGACCCAGGTACGCGGAGATCTCGGCGACCGACAGCGGCGAGTGGCACATCCGCAGGATCGCCGCGTGTTCGGGCTGCATGGTCGGCGCGGGCTCGGTCCGGGCGACGATCAGGGTCACCAGGTCCAGCCGGACGGCCCGTTCGCTGCCCTTCTCGGCGGCTAACGAGGCACTGCGCCCGCGGGTGATCACATACAGCCGCTCAGGGTTGCCCTCCTGCCAGTCCGCCCCCCTGCGGCCACTCATGCGCCCTGCTCACCGGCGCGCGGTGGTGTGCTCAGGTGCTCGCCGATCCTGGCCACCAGGTCGCGCATCCGCTGGCCCATCAGTCCGGCGTCCACGCCCTCGTCGGCCAGCACCGCGAGGTAGGCGTGGCTGCCGGCCGCCATCAGGTAGAAGAAGCCGCCGCCCATCTCGATCACCACCAGCCGCATCCGTCCGTCCCCGTGCGGGAACTCGGCGGCCACCGCGCGTGCCAGGCTCTGCAGGCCCGCGCAGGCCGCGGAGAGGCGGTCGGCGGTGTCGGTGTCCGTGCCGTACTGGCCCATCCGCAGGCCGTCGGCGGAGAGCACCACCACGTGCCGGGTCTGCGGAACGCTCTCGGCCAGATCCTTGAGCATCCAGTCCATGTTGGCCCGCTGCTGAATCACTGCTCACCCTTACCTGACGACTGGTCACTGTTGCCGCCCTCGGCACGGTTCTCCGGTGCCAGGCCGTTCACCCCGCTCTGGAAGGCCGCCAACCACATGCCGGGCTGCACCGGCGCCGCGGGGGCCTGCGCCACCGCCGGGGAGGCGGCGACCTCGGGGGTCACCTCCGGGGCCGCGTGGCGCCGGCGCCGCTGCGGCAGCCCGTTGGGCGTGCGCTCGTCGACCACCACGACCTCCTCGGGGTCCACCGCCGGCGCGCCCTGCGGCCCGGCGAAGGACCGGGCGGTGGCCGGCGCGGCCGGCGCGGCCGGCGGCGGCACCGCGCGCGGGCCCGAGGAGGTGCCGATGCCGTGCGCCCGCCCGGTGGCGGCCGCCGTGGTGATCAGCTCCTGCGGTACCACCAGGATGGCCCGCACCCCGCCGTAGGCCGAGGGCCGCAGCGAGACGTGGAACCCGTACGCCTGCGCCAGGCGGCCGACCACGGCCAGGCCCAGGCGCGGCGTCTCACCGAGGTCGTTGAGGTCGATGCCGGCCTGCGCCTCCTGGAGCATCCGCTCGGCGCGGGCCCGGCCCTCCTCGCTCAGGCTCAGGCCGCCGTCCTCGATCTCCACCGCGATGCCGGTCTGCACCTCGACGGCGGTCAGGTGGACCCGGGTCTGCGGCGGCGAGTAGCGGGTGGCGTTGTCCAGCAGCTCGGCCAGCGCGTGGATCAGCGGCTCGACGGCGGGACCGACGACGGCGACCTCGGAGACCGGGTGCAGCTCGACCCGCTGGTAGTCCAGGATCCGCGAGACGGCGCCGCGCAGCACGCTGTACAGCGGCACCGCCTTGCCCCACTGACGGCCGGGGCGGGCACCGCCGAGCACCGCGATCGAGTCCGCCAGGCGGCCGACCAGCGCGTTGCCGTGGTCCAGGCGGAGCAGG
Organism: Kitasatospora nipponensis; assembly: GCF_039528135.1. Lineage (NCBI taxonomy): Bacteria > Bacillati > Actinomycetota > Actinomycetes > Kitasatosporales > Streptomycetaceae > Kitasatospora > Kitasatospora nipponensis. The sequence goes on from NZ_BAAALF010000017.1 coordinate 25,330, forward strand.
TCGTCGAAGACGGCCGGGTCGTTGCCGTGCCGGTCCTCCATCTCGCGCAGGTCCTGGGCCTGGCGGTGGACGATCGCCTGCACGCGGCGGGCGATGTTCACGAAGGCGCGCTGCGCGGACTCGCGCAGGCCCTCCTCGGCGTCGACCGCCTCCAGCACGCTGCGCAGCACCGCCTGACGGGCGGCCAGGAACTCCGGCGCGATGGTGCCGTCCTGGGCCTCGACGTCCTTGAGCACGTCCTCGACGAACTCGCCGTGCTGCATCCGGGCCACCGCCGAGGGCAGCAGCGACTCGGCCAGCTCCAGGGTCTGCGCCTCCTGCTGGGCCAGCCGCGAGAGCAGGTGGGTCTCGCGCTGCGCGGAGCGGCTCCGCAGGTCGGCGATCACCCGCCCCCGCCGGGCGGACTCGGCCGCCAGCACGCCGACCGCCACGGTGGCGACGCCCCCGCAACACGCGACGGCGACCCACGCTCCGGGACCGGTCAGCACCGCGGCGACCGCCGTGGCGGCCGCCGTCAGTACCGGGGGAAGAATCCACCCCACGGCAGGAGCGGAGCGCCTGCCCTCGGGCGACGATCCATCACGAAGCATCAGCGTCCTCAAACGATCGAAGGTCGTGGAACAACGAGCGAGAGAGGCCACAGCAGTGTGCGGGCGACGCGCGACATCGCAAGCCGTCCGGGTCCCCCCGGGGACACGAAAAGGATTGACATGGCGTCATGAGGGTGCAGCCTGCTGAGCCCGAAGTAGCATAGCCGGTTCTTCAGATCATCCTGACGGTGCCTCAACAAGGCGGCCCTCATAGTGCAATCTTGAACAATTGATGCCCTCTCAATTCACCGTGAATTCATCCGAATCCGGGACACCGGGCGCCGAAACGACGACGCCGGGGTGCTGGTGGGCACCCCGGCGTCGGACGAGAGGGCGAGGAGAGCGGAGGGACTAGTTTCAGGGAGTTTGAGAAGGAAGTCCGTCCATGGCCTCGCCGGGGCCAACGGTAGCAGTCAGCCCGGGATCAGGTCGCGCAGGTTTTCCGGGGTGATGACCCGGGAGTCCGGGTGCAGTCCCTCCGGGCGCTGCAGGCCGAGGTAGGTGACCGGGCCCGGCGGGACCGTCGTGCCGTCCCAGGGTGTGCTCGCGGTGGCGCGGTCGGCCATCAGGTCCAGGAGGTAGCGGACCGTGAGGTGCTCGCGCTCGACGATGCCGCGCAGCAGCGTCGCCACCGACACCCGGTTCTCCTCCACCCGGTTGGCGTTCGGGCTGCCCTGGAGGTACAGGTGCAGCCACTTGGCGCGCCAGCGGCCGTCGTCGCGCACGAACGCCAGCGGCAGCGCGACTCGGCCCGCGCCGCGCAGGTCCGACTTCATCCGCACGGTGCGCGCCTCGAAGGGCCGGCCCCGCTGCTCGCCCTCGCGCAGCATGAAGCCGAAGAACGACTCCTCGACCTCCTCGAAGCCCTCCCCCGCGTAGATGTTCACCTGCGGGACGATGAAGGTGCCGCGCACGGCGCCCAGGCGCAGGTTGATGAACTCCGAGGCGCCGTGGCGCGCGCTCGTGATGTCGCCGGAGTGCTCGCCCTCGACCGCGGTGAGGGCGGTGTACGAGAGCCAGGTGACGGTCTCGTAGGAGGCGTCCAGGATCAGCGCCGACAGGTCGAAGTCGGTGGTGCGGCTGGTCTGCTTCCAGTAGACGAAGAACCGCAGCAGCTCGCCGTCGACCGGCGAGAGCGAGCCCCGGGGCAGCACGCCGAGCCCCGCGCCGGTCGCCCGGCCGCTGAGCGGGAGCGCGACGTCCAGGACGTCCGGGTCGATCAGCAGGTGCCCGGGGTCCGGCAGGCGGCGGCGCACCTCGGCGTCCAGCAGCGCGATCAGTCGCTCGCGCTCGGGCGCCGGCACGGGCGGGCGGGTGTCGGCGGCGACCCAGGCGCGGCCCAGGCGGTTGACGAAGACCCGGCGCTCGTCGGCCTCCTGCGCGCGGTTCTGGAGGTGCTCGCGGACCGAGAGCAGGACCCGGCCGGCGGCCTCGGGGGCGGCCCGCTCGGCGGCGGCCAGCACCGCGTCGCGCTCCTGCTGGGTGCGGCAGGCGCGCAGCAGGCGGTCCACGGCGCGCAGCAGCCGGCCCGGGCCGGCCAGCAGCAGCCGCCCGGCGCCGGTGACGTCGCCGGCGCCGAGCAGCTCCTCCAGGTGGCTGTCGAAGGAGCGGGCCCGCTGCTCGCCGCGGGCCACCGCGAACACCTGGGCGGCGTGCGGCCAGCGCGGGTACTCGTGCGGGTGCAGGCGCTCGCCCAGGCGCTTGAAGGCCTCGCGGTTGGTCTGCACGTCGGCGAGCTTGGCGGGGCCGGCCGCCAGCACCGCGTCCAGGCCGGCGAGCAGGGCGCGGCGCACCGGTCGCCGCAGCGCGCGGAACCGGGTCGGGGTCAGCAGGCCCACGTCGCCCTCGCAGAGCGCGCAGGCCAGCCGCAGCACGTCGGTGACGGTGTCCAGCAGGAGGTCCGCGCCGGCCTCCAGGCGGGCCAGGTTGACCACCGCGCGGTTCTCCCGCACCGGTATCGCCTCGGGCTGCGGGCCCGCCACGCAGTGCCGGGCGAGGATCCCCAGGTCCCGCAGGGCCTTCTCGCCCAGTGGGGTGCCGCTGCCCGCCAGGGCCAGGTACAGGTCGCTGACCTCCTCCTCCGCGCCGCCGCCCAGGTGAAGGACCGTCAGGCGGTCGCCCGCGGCGGCGATCAGCTCGTCGTGGGCGGCCAGCATCTCGGCGTAGGTGTGCCGGTAGTCGCCGTAGGACGGCAGGGTCAGCAGGTCGACGACCCCGGTGCGCAGCTGGGCGAGGGTGCCCGCGCGCGCGGCGTCGTCCGTGAGGGCCTCGGCGATGCAGCGCATCCAGAAGTCGAAGGTGTCCGGCACGTTGAGCGGGAAGTCGATGAAGTAGACGTTGTGCCCGACGTGGTCGCCGGCCATCGCGCGCACGGTCTGCAGCGTGCGCGCGGCGGTCTCGAGGACGCTCTCCTCGCCGAGCTCCGACAGCCGCTCCAGCAGGTCCGCGGAGAGCTTGAAGCCCACCGACATCAGCGCGGCGTCGAACTGGCGCGCCGCGACGTCGCCCGGCCCGCGGGAGCCGGTGGCGCCGGTGGGGTCCGGGAGGCGGTGGGTGTGGCGGATGACCAGCGGGGTCAGTGGGTGGGCCATCCGGGCATGATCCCAGACCCGAACGCGGCGCCGCACGGGGGTTTTCGGGCCGGTTCCCGGTCGGGCGGCCGGCACGCGGGGCGCCGGCCCCCCGCGGTCAGCCGGTGGCGGGGGCGAAGGGCTGGACGTCCCCGCGGCAACGGGTGGTCGCCGGCGCCGGGGCCAGCGGGTGGAGCAGGTAGCCGTACATCGCGTCCGTGACGCAGCCGGACGTCAGCAGCGCGCCGTGCCCCCAGTTGTCGCTGGCGACCAGGCGGCTGTCGGGCAGCAGACGGGCCACCTTCACCGCGCTGTCGTAGCTGGTGGCCGGGTCCCAGGTGCTGCCGACCACCAGGACGGGCGCGGCGGTGCGGCGGTTGAACGGCCCGCGGTAGACGTCCCCGTCCCGCGCGGTCCAGGTGTCCTGCGCGCACTGGACGGTGGACCAGGCCCACAGCGCGCCGAAGTACGGGCTGCGGCGGTCGGCGGCGTCCGCGGCGGCGGGCCAGGAGGCGGCGTCCGCGGCGTGCAGGCCGTCGGCGCAGACCACGCCGGAGACGGCCTCCAGGCGGTTGTCGTAGCCCGGCCCGGACGGCTCCTCGACGCGCCGGAGCAGGAAGCGCCGCACCACGGCGGCGGTGTCGGGGCCGGTGGTGTCGGGCGCGGCCTCGCCGGGCGCGGTGAGCTGCGCCAGGTCGGTCAGGTCGGCGAACAGGTCGCGGTAGCCCTCGGGGTCGCGCAGGCGTTGCCCGGTGTCGGCGATCAGCCGCGCGTAGGTGTAGTCGCTCACCGTGCCGTCGGCGGCGACCAGCCGCAGCGGCCGGGTCCGCAGCCGGTCGGCCAGCCGGTCGAACCGGGCCTGGGTGTCGGTGTCGGCGAAGGAGCACCGCTGCGGGCCCACCTGCTGGCAGCGCGTCAGCAGCTCGTGCAGGGCGCGGTAGCTGGCGGCGGCCGAGCCCATCCGCTCGAAGACGGGCCGGCTCGCGGTGGTGGGCGTGCCGACCCAGGCCTGCGGGTCGACGACGCCGTCGATGGCCAGCGCCCGGACCCGGTCGGGGAACAGGTTCGCGTAGACCTGCCCGAGGTAGGAGCCGTAGGACAGGCCGAGGAAGCTCAACCGGGTGTCGCCCACCGCGCGTCGCAGCACGTCCAGGTCGCGGGCGTCGTCGGTGGTGGACATGGCCGAGGCGATCGGGCCCGCCGTGGTGGAGCAGGCCCCACCGAGCGTCCGGGCGGCGTCGGTCCAGGCGCGCTGCTCGTCCGCGGTGACGGGGAACGGGGTGGCGGTGAGCGGGGCCAGCGCCCGGCTCTGCTCCTGCGGGTCGGCGAAGCAGCGGATCTGCCGGCTGCCGCCGACCCCGCGCGGGTCGACGCCGACCACGTCGAACCGCTCCAGCAGGTCCTCGCTGAGGAACTGCGGCGCCTGGACGGCCAGGTCCTGGGCGGAGTCGCCCGGTCCGCCGGGGTTGACGAAGAGGGTCCCCAGGCGGTGGCCGGGATCCTTGGCCGCGATGCGCAGCAGGGCCACCTCGACGCTCGCGCCCTGCGGATCGTCGTAGTCCAGCGGGAGCTGGACGGTGGCGCACTCGGCGGTCTGCCGACAGGTCGTCCAGTGCAGGGCGGGGGTGGGGACCTGGTCCACCCGGCGGGCCTCGGCGGGGGTCGTCCGGTCGGCCGCGGGAGTGGGGGCGGTGGCGGGGGCGGGAGTGAGGGCGAGGCAGGGCAGCGCCAGGGTCAGGAGGGCCGCGGTCACGATCCGGCGGGCACCATGGCGGTCAGCGGTTGCGGTGGCTGTCATGCCGTCCACCGTCGCCCGCCGGCGCCGCGCGATCACCGGAGCGGGCCGGACACCTGGGGGTGGGGCAGGCCACACCCCCGACCCCGCGCTCGGCCCCGCGCGGTCAGCCGCCGAGGTAGGCCAGGACGGCGAGCACCCGGCGGTGCTGGGCGCCGTCCGGCGGCAGGCCGAGCTTGGCGAAGATGTTGCCGATGTGCTTCTCCACCGCGCTGGCGGAGAGCACCAGGCGCCCGGCGATCGCGGTGTTGGACCAGCCCTCGGCCATCAGCGCCAGGAGCTGCCGCTCCCGCGCGGTCAGCACCTCCAGCGCGCCGGCGCGGCGCCGCCCGGCCAGCAACTGGGCGACCACCTGGGGATCGAGGACCGTCGCGCCGCGGGCGACCCGGTGCAGCGCGTCCAGGAACTCCGCGAGCCGGGCGACCCGGTCCTTGAGCAGGTACCCGACCGCGCCGGAGCCGTCCGCGAGCAGGTCACCGGCGTAGGAGGCCTCCACGTACTGGCTGAGCATCAGCACCGGGGCGCCGGGCCGGTGCGAACGGGCGGTGATCGCCGCGCGCAGGCCCTCGTCCGTGTGGGTCGGCGGCATCCGCACGTCGACCACCGACACGTCCGGGTCGTGGGCGAGGACCGCCTCCACCAGGGCCGTCCCGTCCCCGACGGCGGCCACCACCTGGTGACCGTCCTCGACCAGCAGCCGGACCAGGCCCTCGCGCAGCAGCACCGAGTCCTCGGCCACCACGACCCGCAGCCCTCCGCGCGCCGCGCCCGCCGCCGACGGCTGGGGCCCGGGTCCGGGCGTGGCCGCGTTCGGCGCCTGGCCCGGGGTCAGCAGCACGGCAGCTCGGCGGTGATTATGGTGGGCCCGCCACCGGGACTGCTGACCCGCAGCCGGCCGCCGAGGGCGAGCAGCCGCTCCTGCAGCCCGCGCAACCCGTGCCCCTTGTCCGGCGCGGCGCCGCCCACGCCGTCGTCCGTCACCCAGACCCTCAACGTTCCCGCCCTGTGCCGTAGTCCGATCGCACACCGGTGCGCGTGGCTGTGCTTGGCCACGTTAGTCAGGCTCTCCGCGACGACGAAATACGCGGCCGTCTCGACGTCGGCGTCCGGCCGGCACTCCAGCGCGCCGAGGTCGAGTTCGACCGGGACGGTGCAGCGCGCGGCCAGCGCGGTGAGCGCCGCCGGCAGACCGCGGTCGACGAGGATCGGCGGGGCGATGCCGCGCGACAGCGCCCGCAACTCCTCCAGCGCCTCCTGGGTCTGCCGGATCGCGTCGGCCAGGGCTCCCCGGACGGCCTCCGGCCTGCTGTCGAAGTAGTGCTGGGCGCGGCCCAGTTCCAGTGCCAGGCGGACCAGTCGCTGCTGGGGCCCGTCGTGGATGTCGCGCTCCAGCCTGCGCAGCGCCCTCGCCTCGGCCGGCGCCGCGGCGGGCGTCCGTTCCCCTTCCGGTCGGCCGATCCCGTGCCGCGGCGCGGGCGCGTCCCCGAGCAGCGCCCGCCCCAGCCCGCTCTGGGCGGCGGCGCACGCCCGGGTCACGAACGGCAGGGTGAGGAGCAGCAGCAGGCCGACCGCGGTCCCGAAGGCGACCCGCCCGGCCGGCGACACCAGCCCCAGGCTCACGCTGATGTGCGACTGCGCGTCGCCCGCGCTCAGCGAGATCGGGCGCAGCGGGGTGGACGGTGCGTACCGGCCGCGCAGCGCGCAGGTCGCGGCGGCCAGGCCGACGAACCACCACAGCGCCGTCAGCACCGAGGTGACCAGAGCGACCGGGAGCACCAGCACCGCGTGCGCCGCGTCCAGCCACGGCCCGCGGCCGGGGCCCGGAACCGGCGCGCCCGCCCGCCGCCGCTCCCCGCGCTCCGCCCCGGCGACCGGGTGACGCACCCTGGCGATCCGCCACCACTCCAGCTCGGCGAACCACCGCGCCGGCGCCAGCGCCCCGGCCACCACCGGTGAGCCGCCGGGCAGCAGCAGGCCGGCCGTCGCGAGGACCGCACCGCCGAGCGCCGGCAGCAGCCCGGCCGCGGCCGTCACCGGCGCGGTGAGCAGGTAGAGGGTCTCCACGAGCGCGTGCCGCCGGCCGCGGCGACACGACCCCGCGCCCAACCACCACCTCCACCACTGCCACCGGCCCGCGGCGGAAAGCGACTTGGTCATGCCCCCACGGTAGGGCGTGCATCGAGGGTGCCCGTCGGGGATGGCGCGCAGCCCGTGGGGTGATCCAGGATGACCGGATGGTCACACTCGAGACTCCCCGTCTGATCCTGCGTCGCTGGCGCGAGGAGGACATCGCCCCCCTGGCCGCGATCCACGCCGACCCCGAGGTCATGCGGTGGATCCGTGACGGCAGCGTCCGTGACGAACAGCAGACGCGCAGCGGGGTCCAGGCCTGGGAGAGCGAGTGGGAGGCCGAGGGCTTCGGCCTCTTCGCCGTGGAGATCCGGTCCACGGGTGAGCTGGCCGGGTTCACCGGGCTGTCGGTGCCCCACTTCCTGCCGGAGGTGCTGCCCGCGGTCGAGGTCGGCTGGCGGCTGGGGCGGGCCCACTGGGGACGGGGCCTGGCCACCGAGGCCGCCGCGGCCGCCGTGCGGTTCGGCTTCGAGGAGCGGGGGCTGGAGCGGATCGTCAGCATCGCCCAGGTGGGCAACGACGCCTCCGAACGGATCATGACCAAGCTGGGGATGCGGCCGGTCCGGGAGACCGTCAACCCCACCTGCGGTCGGCGCGTGCGGGTGCACGCGGTGTCGTCGTCGGAGTACGCCCGCGGCCTGTCCCGTGCTCCCGAGGCTTGACCGGCAAAAGTGTGAGTGGTTTATTACTCCTATGCCCACGCCAGCGAGCCGCCGACAGCTCTCCACCGCCGACGAGCGGCGCGAGGTGGTGCTGCGCACCGCCATCAGCGCCTTCGCGGTGCGGGGCTACTTCGGGACGACCACCACCGAGGTGGCCCAGAGGGCGGGGATCTCGCAGGCGTACGTCTACCGGCTCTTCCCCGACAAGGAAGCGCTGTTCACGGCCGTGGTGGAGTACTGCTTCGCACGGATCCGGGACAGCCTGACCGACGGCGCCGCCGCGGCCACCGGCAGCTCCCCCGACGCGGTCCTGGACGCGATGGGCGAGGCCTACGCCCGCCTGATCGCCGACCGGGACCTGCTGATGGTGCAGCTGCACGCCCAGTGCGCCGCCGCCGGGGAGCCCGCGATCCGCGAGGTCGTCCGTAGCGGGTACGCCCGCCTGGTGGAGTACGCGCGGGGCGTGTCCGGCGCCGACGAGGCCGACGTCCAGCGCTTCTTCGCCACCGGCTCGCTCTGCCAACTGGTCGTCACCATCGGCGCCGAGGAGGTCGACGCCCCCTGGGCGCGAACCCTGTCGGCAGGGATCCGGCACTACTGACGGGGCCGGCGCACGCCGCCGGCCCTTCGTCCGGCCCGGCAAGTGAGTAATCAACCACACACCATGCTCCACACCGCACCCCTCCCCAGAACCCCCTTGCACTCGCTCGCCCTTGGAGTGAGCGATCGACCACTCATTCATCCGAAGGGACACCTCCGATGACCCAGCCCTACCTGACCGGCCACTACACGCCGCACGTCGACGAGATCACCGCGCGGGACCTGCTCGTGGAGGGCCGGATCCCGCCGGAGCTGACGGGTCGGCTGGTCCGCAACAGCCACAACCCGAAGCCCGGCGTCACCCCGGCGCACTGGTTCAAGGGCAGCGGGATGGTGCACGGCCTGCGACTGCGGGACGGCCGCGCCCAGTGGTACCGCAACCGCTGGGTGCGCACGCCGGCCCTGGAGGGCGCGCCGTACCTGACCGAGCACGGTCCGGACCTCACCGCGAGCACCGCCGGCACCCAGGTGATCGAGCACGGCGGCCGACTGCTGGCGCTCTGCGAGTCCAACCTCCCCTTCGAGCTCACCGCCGAGTTGGAGACCGTCGGCCCCTACGACTTCGACGGCAGGCTGACCACCGCGATGACCGCTCACCCCAAGAGCGACCCGGTCACCGGTGAGCTGCACTTCTTCGGCTCCTCGCCCCTGCCGCCCTACCTGACCTACCACGTCGCCGACGCCCAGGGCGCGATCACCTCCAGCGAGGAGGTGCCCGGCGCCTCCGCCGCGCTCAAGCACGACTTCGCCGTCACCGAGCGGTACGTGGTCTTCATCGAGGGATCGGTCACCTTCGACCACACCGAGGCCTCGGGCATCCCGTACGCGTGGAGCGACGCCCAGGCCGCCCGCATCGCGATCATGCCGCGCGGCCGGGGCGGCGCGGCCCGGGTGCGCTGGTTCGACATCGAGCCCGGCAGCCTGCTGCACGCCGCCAACGCCTACGAGGACCGCGAGGGCCGCGTCGTCCTGGAGGGCCCGGCGGTGGACCGCGAGGGCTTCCGGCGCTCCTGGAACTGGTGGACCGGCCGGCCCGGCCGCGGCACCGAGCCGAACTCCCGGTCGCTGACCCACCGCTGGACCGTCGACCTGGGCACGGCCCGGGTCACCGAGTCCGTCGTCGACGACCTGGTGGTGGAGTTCCCCACCATCAACGACGCCTGGCTCGGCCGGGAGCACCGCTACCAGTACGCCGTCAGCTTCCCCGACGACCGCGGCCTGGGCGGCTACGGCGTGGTCAAGTACGACCGCGCCACCGGCGCCCGCCAGGTGCGGGAGGTCGGCGACGGGCGTCTCCCCAGCGAGGCGGTCTTCGTCGCCGCCGCCGACGCCCGGGGCGAGGACCACGGCTACCTGCTGACCGTGGTGAGCGACCTGAAGCAGGACGCCTCCCAGCTGCTGGTGCTGGACGCCACCGACCTCACCCGGGACCCGCTCGCCACCGTCCACCTGCCCCGCCGCGTCGTGGCCGGCATCCACGGCTCCTGGATCCCCGAGGAGTGACCCACCCTCCCCCACCGCGGCGGCGGGCCGGACCTGTCCCCTTCCCCGCCGCGGTGGGGCCCCTGTCCCGCGCCGCCCCCCGACGTCCGCAAGGAGTGCACCGTGCCCGTCCCCTCAGCACCCGGCGGAGCGGCCGGCCCGGCCACCCCACCGGCCCCTCACATCACCCGCCGCGGCCTGGCCCTGGCCGGCCTGGCGACGGCGCAGTTCATGGTCGTCCTGGACTCCTCGATCGTGAACGTGGCGCTGCCCTCGATCCGGCGGGGCCTGGACCTGACCCCCGCGCAGCTGTCCTGGGTGGTCGACGGGTACCTGGTCGCCTTCGCGGGCCTGCTCCTGCTGGGCGGACGGCTGGCCGACGTGTTCGGCCGGCGCGCGGTGCTCCTCGGCGGCCTGACGGCGTTCGCGGCGGCCTCGGCCCTGTGCGCGCTCGCCCCGAACGGGCCGGTCCTGGTCGGCGCGCGGATCGCCCAGGGGGCCGCCGGGGCCGTCATGGCGCCGGCCGCGCTGTCGATCGTGATGACGCTCTTCCCCGACGGTCCCGACCGGGCCCGCGCGCTGGGGGTCTGGGGCGGGGTGTCCGGCGCGGGAGGCATCGCCGGGGTGCTGCTGGGCGGCGTCCTCAGCCAGACGCTCGGCTGGCCGTGGATCTTCGTCATCAACGTCCCGGTGGCGCTCGCGGTGGGCGCGGTCGTGCTGGTGTCGGTCCGCCCGTTCCCGGCGGCCGGCGGCTCCTTCGACATCGCGGGCGCGGTCACCGTCACGCTGGCCATGGCGGGCCTGGCGCTGGGCGTGGTGATGGGCTCCGACGCCGGGTGGACCGCGCCGGTCACGCCGGCCGCCCTCGTGCTGGGCCTGGCCGCGCTGGCCGCCTTCGTCGCCCTGGAGCGCCGCGCCGCACGGCCGTTGGTACCGCTGCGGGTGCTCGCCCGGCCCCGCCTGGCCGTGGCCAACACCATCATGCTGCTGCTCGGCGCCACCGCGGCCGGCCTCTTCTACTTCCTGCCCCAGTACCAGCAGAACGTGCTCGGGATGAGCCCCCTGACGACCAGCCTCACCCAGCTGCCGATCGCGCTGACCATCACCGCCGGCGGGCTGCTCGCGCCCCGCGTCGCCGCCGTCCTCGGCGTCCGCCTCGCGCTGACCACCGCGCTGGCGTGGCTCGCGGTCGGACTGGCGTGGCTGGCCCGGGCCGACCCGCACGCCCGCTTCCTCGACGGCCTGCTCGGCCCGTTCCTGCTGATCGGCGCCGGCCTCGGCACCGCCTTCGTCTACGTCACCACGCTGGCCGTCGCCGGCTCCGCCCCCGGCGAGACGGGCCTGGTCAGCGGCCTGGTCAACACCGCGCGCCAGATGGGCGGCGCCGTCGGCCTGGCCGCCCTGGTGGCCCTCGCCACGGCCACCGGCACCCCTGCGGGCACCGGGACCCCCGCGGGCCACCAACCCAACCTCACCGCCGCCTTCCTGGGCGCCGCGGCGCTCGCCGCCACCGCCCTGCTGCTCTCCCTGACCAGCGCCCTGCACCACCCGGCCCCCACCGCCGCCTCCCCCCTGCTGCCCGGTCAGCGCACCAGCACCTGACCGTCGCTCGGACGGTGGTCGCGGGAGCGGCGCAGGTCGGTGCTGACGTAGGTGCGTTGCAGCCAGCGGTCGGCTCCGTCGTAGCGGGGGCGGAAGGCGGTGCGGCCGTGGACGGTGACGCGGTTGTCGAGGACGACCAGGTCCCCGGAGGTCAGGCGCAGGGTGCGGGCGGTCGCCTCGCAGGCGCGGCCGAACTCGGCCAGCGCGGCGGTCGCCCGCGCGGTGAGCGGGGTGGTGACGAGCTGGGCCATCCGGATGTCGGGATCGTCGGCGGCGCCCGACAGCACCGGTCGGGGCTCGACCCCGGTCCCGTTCCCGGTACTGCCAGGGTCGAAGGAGGGCGGCGGCGTGGTGATGAACTCCGGTGCGAACAGCGCCTGTCGGGCGGCCGGGGTGAGCCGCGGCAGCACCTGGCGCAGGCTCGCGACGCGCAGGCCGGCCATCCGGTCGTGGTCGGCCCGCAGGCAGAGGAAGACCACGTAGTCGGGCGGGTGGGGGTGGAACCCGTTCTCGGTGTGGAACGACAGCGGCGCCGACCCGGCGTTGCCGTGGAAGCTCTCCTGCCCGGGCACCGGGACCACGTCCTGCACCAGGGCACCGGACTTCTCGGCCAGGTACGCGAGCGGCTCGCCGAGCCCGCAGGCCACCATCGTGAGCACCGCGGCCGGGACGGTGACCCGGCGCTGCACCGAGCCGGGTACCGCCGGCGTCGCGGGCAACGCCCCCCGGTCGACGGGCAGGCCGCCAATCACCAGGGTCCCGTGCGGACCGGAGTGCCGGCGGAACCGGCGCACCGCCCGGCGCAACGGCAACGGCAGCTCCTCCCAGGCATCCCGGGCCCGGGCCACCCAGGCGGGACTGTCGACCAGGTCGTGCCCGCCCGTGCACAGGGCGCGGGCCAGCCGGTCGCACGCGACGGCGTCGGCCGGGCGCAGCTCCCAGTCGGCGGCGGCGAGCCTGCTGCGGGGGGTGCCGGGCGTCGTCTCGGACATCGGGCTTCTCCTACCGGTGATGTGGGCGGCGGATCCGCGGACTCAGGCGTGGCGCAGAGCAGCCACGGCGTCGGCGACGTAGTGGTCCCCGAACCGGATCAGGGCGGCGTACCGGGCCGCGCGCCGGTGGCGCATCAGCCGCAGTTCGGCGACGGCGTTGTCGGGGCCCTCGGGCTTCTGGGCGATGGAACGGCGCAGCCGCACCATCGAGTACGCGAGCGTGACGTGCCGTTCGCCGTCCACGATGTCGGCCTCCAGCAGGGCGCCCCGCGCCTCGGCCAACTCCGATGATCGGGATTCGAGTTGCTCGTAGGAGTCGGGAACCACGGCCAACAGGTCGTTCATCGCGGCCCGGAACAGCTTGTACCCGCGGTGCTGGCGCCCGCTCAACGGGACCTCCACCGACGGCGGCGCCATGGTGGGGCGGATGCCCGCCAGGTAGTGGTCGGCCGGGATCGTGCTCGCGTGGGTCATGGCCGCCGGGAAGCCGCGCACGTACACCGTCGCGTCCGCCAACCGCTCCAGCGCGGGCTCCACTTCGCCGCTCCGCAGGCAACGGGCGGCGTCGGCCACCGCGACCGCGGCGCAGATGTTGAACAGCACGTGGACCTGGTGCCCGATGAGCCACCGGGCACTCCACACCTGCTCCAACGACGCCTCAACCTCGGGGACGGGAACGGGGACGGCCGTCGGCGACGGCGGGCCGTCCGGCTCGGCCCCCGGCACCGCCCCGGTGAGGTCGAGCACCGCCTGCCGCATCCCAGCCACCTCCACCGCCAGGTCGGCGCCCGACAGCGGAGCCTCGCAGAGGTCCGCCAGGCCGCGGTGGATGACCAGCGCACCGTGCAGGGCGGCCTGTTGGTCCGACAGCTCCACCTCACGGACCCGGAAGAACGCCTGACTGATCGACTCCGCCGGCACGTCCTCCCCGACCACCGCCGGCCCCAGCGCCGCCAGCGCGGCCACCAACTCCCCCGCCACCGCCGTGGCCTGCTTCAGCGCGACACTGCGCTCGACCGGTCTGCCATGGGTCGCCAGCCCACCCAGCACCCGGGCGGTCCGCTCCGCCTCGCCCACGACCCGCGGCCCCAACACCGGCACGGGCCGCCCACCTCGCGGCTCACGGAAGACAGCGACAGCAGGATGACCGGTAACCAATGGCATGCCCATGGTGAACATATTTGGCCACGAACACGCCGAGGGAAACCCCGCCCCACAAGACCATTCCGGTGCCCCGAACGAGCCCGATGCTTCCAGGGTGGTGAGGCCACCGGCCGCGCACGCCAAGGGCATCGGACAGGAACCCCTAGTCGGAGGCCACTTCGAACCGGGCCAACGCCGTCCAGTCCAACGGCCGCACGATCTCGGCCAACCGGCTGAAGGGATCCTCACCGGCCTGCTGGAACCACTCCACCGACACCTCACTGTGGCCGGGATCACTCACCCCGTCCGGGCGCCAGGACGCACTCAGCCGGGCCCGCACCCTGGTCCGCGGCAGCCAGGTGTCCACCCGCGCGGCGGCATCGGCCCGGATGCCCTCCAGATCGTGGACGTACACACCCGGCCGGTCTGCGAGCTGCTTCTCCCACTGCATGATCCTGAACCGACGATGCAGGTACGGCGTGCCCTCGATCATCCCTTCGAGGTCGTCCCACAGATGCAGCTGCCGCAACTCGGCGCGGATCCCGCCCACCTGAAACGTACGCAGCTCGAGATTCCCGGTCACAGCACGCAGCCTAACGACGGCACCGGTTGCCGGCGAACGAAATCCGGAGCACCCCGACTCCTCGTCCGAGTCAGACCACCATCGACGCACTCACGTCGGCGACCGGCTCGGGCGCGAGGATCCGCACCCCGCCGTAGTCCATGGGCGGCCGGCCTCCCGGCCATCCGCGCCTGCCGGTGAGTCGGAGACCGAGGAGGGGCACCGACGCCGCCCGACGCCTCAGTGCGCCACGATGCCCTGCGGGAAGCGGAAGAGACCATCGGGGTCGTAGGTCCGCTTGATCCCGCGCAGCCGCGGCGCGTTGGCGCCGTAGTACGCCTGCTCCCAGTCGGCCAGGTGCGGGTCGACGTAGTTCTGGTAGGCCTCGCCACTGGCGTACGGGCGCATGGTGGACCAGACGTCCTGCAGCCAGGCCTGCGACTGGTCCACGCCGGCACCCGAACCAGCGCCGGGGGAGGCGTAGTTGGCGATGTACTGGGCGAGGAACAGGCCGCTGCGGTGGACGAACGCGGTGTCGGTGGGCCGGACCCGGTTGACGGCGCCGCCCAGCGAGTCGAAGGCGACCGAGGAGCTGCCGCCCTGGGGCGCCGTCCGGGCGTAGCGCGCCACCGCGGCGACCAGGGCGGCGGTGCCGGCCTGGTCGATCGGCCGGGTGTAGAAGTCGGAGCGGGCGGCGTACGACTCCCGGGCGAGACGGCCCTGCGGGGAGTGGCCGGGCAGCGTGCCGGCCAGGTGGGCGGCTTCCTGCGTCCAGCCGGAGACGCCGCCCATCACCTGCATCGTCTGCAGGTAGGGGGCCGAGTGCAGCGCGACCGACTGCGGCCGGACCCCGAGCCGGTCCACGAGGTTGGCCAACTCACCCTGCGCACCCAGATAGTTGACCGTGCCGGCGACCTCCAGCCGGCCGTCCGGCCAGGCCTGCAGATGCAGGTCCGACCAGAGCTGGTCCGGCGCGGTGGGCGCCCACTGCTGCCAGGCCGCGACCACCTGCGCCGCCTGCGACCAGGGCCAGGAGAGGAAGCCGTAGGAGCAGTCCACCGCCGGATGGGTGCGCAGCGACAGCGAGGTGACCACGCCGAAGTTGCCACCACCGGCGCCCTGCAGGGCCCAGAGCAGGTCGGCGTCGGCGGTGGCCGAGACCTGGCGGATCCGGCCGTCGGCCGTGACGATCTCCGCGCCGGTCAGGCTGTCGCAGGTCAGCCCGTACGCCCGGCAGGTCACCCCGACCCCGCCGCCCAGGGCCAGCCCCGCGACCCCCACGCTGGGGCAGGAGCCGGCGGGCACGGTGAGCCGCTGGGCCGCGAGCCCGCTGTACACGTCGATCAGCCGGGCCCCGGCCCCGACCGTCGCCGTGCCGCCGGAGGCCGCCACCGCGTTCAGCCGGCCCACGTCCAGCACCAGCCCGGGCCCACCGGACCAGCCGGCGTAGCTGTGCCCGCCGCTGCGCGGCGCGATCGGCACGCCGTAGCGGCGGGCGAAGGCCAGGCAGGTGACGGCGTCCTGGGCCCCGGCGAGGTAGGCGACCGCGCTCGGGCGCAGCGTGTCGAACTGCGGCTGGTAGAGCCGGCTCGCCTCGGGGTACGCCGCGTCCCCGGGCCGCACCAGCGTGCCCTGGAGGTCCTTGGCGAGCGCGTCCCAGTCCGCCGGACCGACACTCCCGGTGCCACCGGAGGCGGAAGGGCTGACCACCGGAGCACTCGCCGACCCCCCGCCCGGCGTCGGCATGAGCGCGGGCGCGGACGCGGACGCGGACGTCTGGACGGCATCGGCGGACGAGGCCGCCGGACCGGGCCGCCCCGGCCCGCACCCGGCCACCGCCGCCGCGACGACCCCGCCACCGGCGAGCCGCAGCGCAGCCCGGCGGGACAGCCGCCCGGCACCGGGCGAGGAGGTGGACCCGTCGGTCATGATCACGCTGCTTTCGCGAATTCGCCCCGGCACGCTACCGGTACCGACCCTCGCACGCCACGGGGCCGCCGTCACCTCGACGACACCTCCCACGCCCCACCCGGTTCCCGCCGGGCGGGTGGACGTCGGTCCCTCAGGCCTCACGCCCGACGACGAACCCGACGAACGCAGCCCACTCAGCACCACCGAAGCTCAGCACCGGGCCGGCCTGGTCCTTCGAGTCCCGCACGTGAACGGCTCCCAGCGGGGCGGCCACCTCGATGCACTCACCACCCGCGCCGCTGCTGTAACTGCTCTTGAACCAGGCGACCTCGGGCACAGATCGCACAGGCTGTTCGACGCTCATGTCTCTCCCAGCAACTTCTCGATCAGGGCCAGCGATTCGCGCGGAGGGAGCGCCTGCGCCCGCAGGAGGCCGTACTGCTCCTCGAACCCCCGGACCGACTGCCGCTCCGTGTGAAGACGGCTGTCCTGGTGCGCCTCCACGTAGGCGATCCTGCGCCCTTCTTTCGTCTCGATCAAGGTGAAGGGGCCTCCGAGTCCCGGGTGCTCCTCGCGATTCATCGGCATCACCTGGATCTCGACATTGCGTCGCTGACCGTACAGCAGGGCCTGCTCCAGCTCCCCCCGCAAGACCTCTCGACCACCGAGAGGGCGGAGCAGCACCGTCTCCTCGATGACGAAGCTGACGGTGGGCAACGGCGTACGCGAGAAGATCGCCTGGCGGGCCAGCCGGGCCGAGACTCGTCGAGCGATGGTGTCCTCATCGAGCAGCGGCCGCCACATGCGGAACACCGCCCGCGCGTACTCCTCCGACTGCAGCAGTCCCGGCATCGCCTGCGTCGCGTACACGTGCAGCTCCACCGCCTCCGTCTCCAGCTTCGCCGCATCGCGGAAGAACGCCGGATACCGAGCCCGCTGCACCTCCTCCTTCATCGCCCTCAGCAGCCCGCCCGCGTTCAGCAACTCGTCAGCGCGGTCGATGAACTCGGGCTTGGGGATGCGCCGACCGAGTTCCACGGAGGCGATCTGGTCCTCGCCGTACCCGAGCCGCGCGCCCAGCTCCGGACGGGAGAGCTTCTCGCGTTCGCGCAGGAGCTTCAGCTGCAGTCCGAAGCTCCGCAGGAATCCGGCGCCGTCGTCCTGGTCCGCCATGCCGCCCACCTTCCGCCCCTGCCCCGCGCGCCAGCGCATCACTCACCGCGCAGCCCCGCCGCGAGGGCAGGCACACACGGTCGACCACCAGCACGATACGAACGGCGAGCGCCCATCGCGGCCGAAATGCGGCGATCTCCACCCGCCCTGGCTACACCGCGCCCGCTGCCACCGCACCGCCCCGCAGCAGGCTCCGCACCCGCGCGGCACCCCGCCGGTTGCGCTCGACGGCGACCGGGTCCGGCGCGGCGACCGGCGGCGGCGCGACTCCCGCGCAGCAGCGGCAGATCACGCCCCCACCGGCCACCGGAGCCGCACAGTGCCCGCACTCCCCCACAGCCGGCACCCCCAGCCCCCGGTCCGCCCCCGGCGGCGCCGGCATCTTGCGCTCCAGGCGCGACCGCACCAAACCCGCCGGCGACAGCACCGCAGGGGGCAGCCCCGACAGCAGCGCGTCGCGCAGCCGCCCCACGTCCGCATCCCGTGCGAGCCAGTCGGCCACGAGCGGCGCGAGTTCGAGGGTCTCGACCGCGCCCAGGCGCAGGCGCCCGTCCCGGGCGGTCAACCGACCCAGCAGCATGGCGGCGGCGCCGACCTGGCTCTCATCGGTCGTCGGGACGACCGCCGGGCCGGGGAGGGAGGTCTTCCCCTCACTCTTCTCCCTCTGGGGGGAAGTACCGACGTCCCGACCCCTCCCCTCACCGAGTGCCGGGTTTCGGACAGCGCCGTGCCACGCCGCCTCGACCTCCTGAGGCTCCGTCAGCGGCACGCTGCTGACCAGGATCCGGGTGGTCCAGGTGCCCCTCGTCGGGTGCTGGACGCGCCGCACGTGGAGGTACCCCTCCTCGATCAGCTGGGATCGGGCCCGCGAGACGGCCGTGCGACCCTCCGGCATCCGGTTGCCGATGGTGAGGACGGTCTCCCGGCTGCCGGGCGGCAGGGAGAGCGCCCAGAGCAGCAGCGTCTTCGCGGTGGCCCGCAGACGCGGGTGGCGGATGATCTCGTGTGACGCCCGGAGATGACGTTCGGGCGCGATAAAGTGGACGTGCATGAGGAGCTACTACTCCGAGTGTCGGGCCCCGGGGTGTTCCAGCACCGCCGGGGTCAACTGTTGATCTGTAGTCGCACGGTAGCACGCCGTGACCGTCACGTTCCAGGCCCCGACAGCCGCGTACAAGGTCACCCAACCCCCGTACAGTGCGCGGCCGTACGCGCGTCGCCGCTGGTCAGCGCCTTGCCGAGGCGGCACGCTGCTGCGCATGGAACCTCCGTGCACCCCGTCACCGACCCTGGCGACCGAGCTCCCCGAGCCCCACCCCACCCGCCCGTCCGCCGACTTCACCATGCGCTTCAGCTCCACGCCGCGCGGTGCGCGGCTCGCCCGGCGGCTCGTCTCGCACCGGCTCGACGAGTGGGGTCACGGCTACGACTCCCCCGCCAACGAGACGATGACGCTCATCTGCGCGGAACTCGCCGCCAACGCCGTCCAGCACGGACGCGTGCCGGGCCGGGACTTCGAGGTCCGGCTGGCGCAGTCGCCGGAGGTCCTGCGCATCGAGGTCTCGGACACCCGCACCGAGCGGGTGCCACCGCAGGCCGTGCCCACCGCGCCGCCGGGCGAGGCGCAGTCGGGTCGCGGACTGCTGATCGTCGCCTGCCTGGCCACGCGCTGGGGCACCCACCCCCGAGCGGCCGCGCCGGGCAAGACCGTCTGGGCCGAGCTCGTCCGGTGACGGCCCAGGGTCATGTCCCGCTTGGTGCAACACCGTTGCGTTTGAGGGCGTGGTGGTGAACCGTGCTGTAGCTCACGCGGGCGCTGGGCCGGGCGCAGCCGCAGCGACACTCGAGGGCCCCGTCCCCGATCGCGAGGGATGAAAGGGGCGAATCGCTGAGCCCGTCAGCGACTCACGTCCCGACGAATCGAGGCCGACTCTGCATCTTCCCGCAACGTGCTGATCTCCTTTGTGGGGAATGGCGGCACCTCGGGCCCGTTGGCGAGTCCGTCGAAGAAGGCCTTGGCACGCGCCGCAACGGGGGCGTACCGCTGGATGACGGCCAGGGCCTCGTCACCGAGTCCTTGGAGGTTGTCGCCCACGACGTTCACGAGCTCCGAGAAGGTCAGCATCCAGTCGTAGTCCGCGTGGGCGCGGTGGAAGTCGCGCTCCTCGTCGGTGAGGGTGAAGTCCCGACTCAGCGCCTGTGAGTAGTTCTTGATGTAGAAGTGTGTTCCATCCGTCAGGATGTTGGCACGGTGTGTATCAAAGTGCACGAGGCCGCGCGAACCCATGAACGCCACGCCGGCCTCCAGCGCCGCCGCCGCGGAGGTGACTGCACGGTCGAGCGTCGAGCTGCCTGCGGCCGCCTGCCGTCGCATCCATTCCGCGAGCGTCAGGGGAACGTTTTCCAGGAACACCACGATGTCCGCCTGCCGCGGGTGCGCGGTGATCTCGGACCTCGGTAGGGCGGATATCGGCAGTACGCGCGCGTGGAAGGTGAGCGGGAAGCCATCGTGTTCCCCGTTGAGGACCCACGCGGTGGTCTGGTCATGCAGGGCCGACTCACGCCACGCACCGAGCCCGTCAGAGCCGATGCCGTAGTGGCTGTGGAGCGGCAGCCCCTGGAGATTCGCCGTTGAGCCGACGTTCTCCGGCAGTTGCTCCAGCTCGGTGAGCGGAATTCGCTTGATGAAGACGGTATGGCCGGCGAACTCGGTCAGCGACATCTTTCCGATGCGACCCAGCGGCTTCGCGGCGGTGACAAGCGCACACAGCTCGGCATCTGTGAATTCGGCAAGCGCCTGGGATACGGCTGCATGCACGGAAATGCGTTCGCTCTGCCGCTGAAGCGCTTCGGTCGTCACAGATCCGTGATCATACCCGCACTGCTCGGCCTACTTCGCAGGTCCACAGCCCCCGCATCGACCACCTCTTCCGCCAGTCCCCGCCCGAGGCATGGCAGCGGCTGTCCGCCGGGGCCGGCACGAAAGGTGAGCGCTTCTACGACTGGGCCGCCGCCCGTCTGCCCGCTATCTGGGAGTTCGACGGTGACGAACCCACCCGCCGGCGTTGGATGCTGGCCCGGCGCAGCATCGCAGCAGCAAGTACCAGTTCAACTCCGGCAAGCACCCGCGGTAGTCCCTGGCGTACACCCTCGACATCCAGATGATCAACGACGCGAGCATTGACAAACCCAACAGGGCTTAAACGCAACGGTGTTGCACACAGAGGGGCGCCATCCGGCCCAGCGCGGCCACCGCGGGCCGGTGCCCGAAGTGGCCGCGCTGCCGGAGCTCATGGCGTCATGGCGTCAAGGCGTCAGTCGACGATGCGCTCGATGATCCAGTCGACCAGCGGCTTGGTCACCTGGCTGTGCACGGTGTTCTGGCTGTCGCACTTGAACTCGTCGAGGGCGCTCTTCTGGGCGGCCGCCTCGACCTTCTCGTACGGGTCGACGTTCCACTCGACCGGGTCGTAGTCCAGCGCGACCGCGCTGACCGCGGGGACGAAGCAGCTGAACTCGTACTTCGCCGGGATCTCGGCTCCGAGCGCCGCCGCGATCTTGCCGAAGGAGTCGAGGGTGCCGCCGGGGACGCCGTCGAGGCCGGGGACGTGCGAGGTGAAGCCCCGCCGGACCTGGCCGGCGGCCCGCATCTCGCCGATCGGCTTGCGTACGCCGCCGTCGGGCTGGAAGTTCGCCTGCGCGTAGACGACCACCGGGACCTGGTACTTGAACACCTCCCCGCCCGGCGGCAGGTCGCGGCCGGTCCCGTCGCCGGTACCGTTGGACACACCCAACTTCCGCGGCCGCTGCGGGAACTGGCCGAACTCGCGCAGCTCGCTCAGGAACTGCGTGCGCAGGTCGCTGGAGGTGGCGACGGGCCCTTCGTACTTCGCGTCCGGGACCCACGCGTACAGCAGCTGCTGGGCGGCGGGGCTCCTGATCAGCTCGGCCTCCTTGACCTTGCCGGGCTCGGCCGGCAGCGACTCGAAGAAGTAGGCCATCTGCTGGAGGACCAGCGGGATCCAGGCGCCGTTGTGCGGGGAGTCCCAGGAGAGGTAGGTCCCGGTCTCGTGGTCCTGCTCCTTGCTCTCCATCTCGGCGAGGGCGTAGCGGGTGATGATGCCGCCCATGCTGACGCCGCCGACGATCAGCGGCGCCTGCCCGCTCCGCCGCGCGATGACCTCCTGGATGGCGCTGATCACCACGCCGGCGTTGGCCTGGATGTAGGTGTGCCGCTGCTCGAAGCCGACCAGGACGACGTCGATGCCCGCGGTGAGCAGCTGGTCGAGGAAGCCGACCTGGCTGCCCGGGTAGGGCGCGTTGAAGTGCGCGAAGAGCCCCGGCAGGTCGCTGGGACCGTAGTTGAAGCCGTCCGCGAAGATGAACGGGCGCTTCAACTCCTCGTGACCGTCGGCGAGGTAGACCGCGGCCTCGCCGAGGGCCACCTCCCGCCGGTACGGGCGGGCCGATCGCAGCGGCAGGGTGTACTTCGGCTCGCGGCCGGCGGCGCGCGCCGCGCCGATGGAGGTGCCGAACCACGGGCCTTGCGGCAGGCGCGCGGCGAACGCCGCCACCTTCTCGGCCGAGGACTTCTCCTCGGCCTGGGCCCACGTCAGTTCGACATCGATTCTGGCTTCCTGTGCCATGGGGACTGGTACCGCCTCTGGTTGGGCACTGCTCACGGACCTGACACGGCGCATCGCGGTCGCAGGCGAACGGGCGGGCACGGCATGGGGGTTGCCCCAACGCCAGGAGGACGGCGAGATGCGTCTCCCACCCGTCGCGGTGATCCGACCGCAACAGCGCCGTTACTCAGCGTGCCGCAAGTTCGCACAGAAACCTGTGCGCCCCGCCGACCGGACATCGAGCAACCGATCCGGCGGGCCGGCCCGGCGGGTGGGCGCGCCCGGGGCGTTGACACGCGCCCGGGTACAGCCGCCCGCCGTCCGACGTCAGTTGCCCTCGACCTCGGGCTTGACCTCGGGCTTGACCTCGGTGTCGACGAAGTCGCCGATGGCCCCGAAGACCGCGCCGGGCTGCTCGATGTGCGGGAAGTGCCCGGCCTCCGGGACGACGTGGAAGGTCGCGCGGGGGAAGGAGTCGGCCAGGTCGCGCTCGTACGCCACCGGGACGATGCCGTCCTGCTCGCCGGCGAGCACCAGCACCGGGACGGTGACGCGGTGCAGGCGGCCGCGCAGCTTCGGGTCGTAGCAGAACGGGTCGCCCGCGTAGACGGCCAGAGTCCGCTGGTTGGCGCCCATCGCGGCCTTCTGCTCATCGCTGAGGGCGGCGGGGTCGAGGCGCAGCTGCGGCTTGTGGAAGGCGAGTTCGCCGGTCCTCACCGGGCCGAGGACGGCGGGGTCGGCGATCTCCAGCGGGGGCACGGGGGCGATTCCGGTGGAGGCGAGCAGGACCAGCGCGCCGATCGCTCCGCGGTTGTCGCGCACGCCCATCTCCGCGGCGATCCAGCCGCCGACCGAGTTGCCGGCCACCAGGACGCCGCGCAGGCCGAGGACGTCGAGCAGGTCCAGGTAGGTGGTGGCCAGGTCGGCGACCGTGTCGATCCGGTCCGGTCGCGGCGTGCCATCGAATCCGGGGTGGGTCGGGACGACGACGTAGGCGTGCTGGGACATCCCGGCGGCGAAGCCGGCCATGGTGCGCGGCCCGGCGCCGCCGTGCAGCATCAGCACGCCGGTTCCGTCGGTGTTCTCGCCGAACTCCTGGACCGTGACGGTCAGACCACCGGGCAGGTCGATGGTGCGGGTGGTGCTGGCGGGGACAGTGGTTGTGGTGGGGACGGTGGGGGCGGCGGCAGTCATGGTGGCGGATTCCCTTGTCGTCGAGCCGAACAGAGCTGACTCTCTTCCCGAGAGTCGACTGTCATTACAGTAGAGAGCTCACTCCACTCATGCAAGTGCTCTCTCATCATCGGAGTCGACTTGCTATGCTGGCCCCATGCAGACGAGCGAATCCCCGGCAGCACGGGGTGCGGACGGCCGCGCCAACCAGAAGCAGCGCACCCGCACGGCGATCCTCCAGGCCGCGGGCGAGCTGATGCGGACCGGCCGCGAGGTCACCATGCCGGAGGTCGCCCAGGCCGCCCTGGTCTCCGAGGCCACCGCGTACCGCTACTTCCCCGACCTCGCCACCCTGCTGCAGGAGGCCATGGTCGGGCAGTGGCCCACCCCGGCCCAGGCGCTCGCCCCCGTCGCCGACTCCGGCGACCCGGTCGAACGCGTCGCCGCCGCGACCAGGTACCTGCTGCGCACCGTGCTGACCTACCAGGGCGCGACCCGCGCCATGATCGCGGCCACCATCACCCGCCCCGCGGCCACCTCCGCCCGCCCGGCACTGCGCGTGGGCCTGATCGACCACGCGCTCGCCCCGCTCGACGACACCCTCGGCGCCACCGACCCCGCCGCCCTCGCCCAGCTCAAGAACGACCTCGCGGTCGTCATCAGCGCCGAGGCCCTCTTCACCCTCACCGACCTGTGCGGACTGGACCCCGAGGCCGCCATCGCCAGCGCCGTGCACACCGCGACCACCCTCACCCGGGCCGCCCTGAGGTAGCGGGCCTCAGCTCCGCCGCTCGCCCTGCCACCGCCTCAGGTGCTCCACCAGGACCGGGACATGGCTGCGGTCCGGCTCCTTCACGGCGGTGACCAGGGTGACGGTGGAC
The DNA here is from genome assembly GCF_039528135.1 of Kitasatospora nipponensis. NCBI lineage: Bacteria > Bacillati > Actinomycetota > Actinomycetes > Kitasatosporales > Streptomycetaceae > Kitasatospora > Kitasatospora nipponensis. Next base: position 49,221 of record NZ_BAAALF010000017.1, read on the forward strand.
GTACCAGCGAGGTCGAGCAGGTGGCCGACCGCCACGGCGTGGTCGGGCTCGGCCAGTTCCGCCCGGTAGCGGCTCCGGAAGGCGTCGAAGTCCAGCCGTCCGGCGTGGTAGTCGGTGCGCAGGCCGGCGGAGGGCGTCACGTCCTTGAGCCATTCGTCCACCGCCGCCCGCTCCTTGGAGAGCCCGCGCGGCCAGAGGCGGTCCACCAGGACCCGGCGGCCGTCAGCCGGCTCGGGCGGGTCGTAGACCCGGCGCACCCGGAACTCGGGACCGGCCGTCACGATGCACCTCCTCGACTGCCGCGGCGCCCCCGCTCCCCACCAGTCCACACCGCCCACGCCGCCCCGGCCACCGCTCCACCCCCGCCCCCCGACCCGCGCCCCGACCGGCCGCCCGCCACCCGTCGGCCGCCGCCCGTCGGCCCGGCCCGGCCCGGCCCGGTCAGCCCAGACCCCACCCGCCGCCGTCGCCGTCGCCGAACTGCGCGGGCAGCGGGTCGGTGAGGTAGCGCTGGATGGTGGGGGCCAGGAGGTCGATGACGGTCCCGGCGGGGAGGGTGGCGATGTCGCCGACCTGCCAGATGTAACGGTTCATGACCATGCCGACGATCTGGGTGGCGATGAGACTGGCCCGCAGGTTGCGTTCGGCCTCCGAGAGGCCGTGCGAGACGACGGCCAGCACGAGCTCCGAGAACAGCTCCCGCAGCCGCTGCATGGCGGCGGGTTCCTGGGCGGCGGTCAGGATGATGGCGCGCAGGATCTCGGCGGAGCCGGGATCCTCCCACAGGCGCAGGCTGGCCTCCACGAACGCGCGTCCGCGCTGGTGCATCGGTACGTCGGCGGCGGCGGCCACGGCCGCGCCGAACGCCTCGGGGGGCTGCATGACCGCTTCCAGCAGCCCGGGCTTGGTGCGGAAGTAGTAGTGCACCAGGCCCGGGTCGACGCCGGCGTCCTGGGCCACCGACCGCAGTGAGGTCGCGGTGTAGCCGCGACGGGCAATGGACCTGCGGGCGGCGGCGAGGATCCTCTCCGCCTGCTCACCGCGTTCTCCCCGGGGACCTCGACCGGTCACACCGCACCACCTTCCGTGCCGGATAGGCGAAGGGGCTTCCCCTCCCCAACAGTTTCAGCATACGCTGAAATTAGTTTCCGCATGTGAGGAAATTAGGAGTTGATCATGCACACGCTCAAAGACGAGTGGATCACGGCGTCCGACGGTGTCCGGATCTGCGTCGATGTCCACCTGCCGCCCGGGGACGGCCCGTTCCCCACGCTCTACGCGGTGGCGCCGTACCAGAAGGACCTGCTGCACCTGCCCCCGGTGTCGGTGTTCCGGTCCATCGAGACCGGCCCGGTCGACTACTGGACCGGCCACGGCTACGCGGTCGTGGTCGGCGACCAGCGCGGCACCGGCAAGTCCGAAGGGGAGTTCGCGCTCTTCGGGCCCGCCGAGCAGCGCGACTTCCACGACACCATCGAGTGGATCGCCACCCGGCCCTGGTCGACCGGGAAGGTGTCGATGCTCGGCGAGAGCGCCTACAGCGTCAACCAGTGGCTGGCCGCCGCGCAGCGCCCGCCGCACCTGACCTGCGCGCTGATCTACAACGGGTTCACCGACCTGTACCGCGACGCGGTGTACCACGGCGGGATCTACTCCCTGGGGTTCCTCACCTCCTGGTCCACCGACCACCTCCGCGCCGCCGCCACCATCGGCGGCGGCACCCCGCCCCGACCCGGCGGTATCGGCACCGACGTCATCGGCCTGACCCTGGAGCGGCCCGTCGTCGACGACTGGTGGGAGCAACGAGCGGTGAAAGTCGAGGAGATCGACGTCCCCGTCCTCAACATCGCCTGGTGGTACGGCATCGGCCTGCACCTACGCGGTCAGCTCGACGGCTACGAGCGGCTCCGGGGCACCGACAAGCGCCTGCTGGTGCTCGCCGGCACCGACAGCCACGAGCGCTACTACCAGGCCGAGTTCCTCGACGCCCACGTCCGCCCCTGGTACGACCACTGGCTCAAGGGCGTCGACAACGGCGTCATGGACGGCCCCCCGGTCCGCATCGAGGTCGCCAACTCCGGGCGCCCGCCCCGGCCCGAAGCGGAGTGGCCGCCCCGGCGCGCCGTGCCGACCGCGTTCCACTTGACCCCCGAGCCCGCGAACGCCGTCGACTCACTCAACGACGGCAGCCTCACCACCACCGCGCCCACCCGCCCGAACGGACCGCCGACCGGCTACGCCTACCCCGACCCCCGCTGGACGGTGGGCACCACCGTCATCACCGACGGCATCCCCCAACCCACCCGCGGCATCCTCACCTTCACCACCCCGCCGCTGGACCACGACACCGAGGTCACCGGGAAGATCACCCTCGTCCTGTACGCGGAGTCGGACCGGACCGACACCGACTTCCACGTCAAGATCTCCGAGCAGAAGGCCGTTCCGAAGCTCAGGCGGGCCCTCATGCGCAAGGTCGCCGCGAACGTGCCGCCGCCCTCCGTGATGGTCACCCGCGGCTGGCTGAAGGCCTCCCACCGCACCCACCCGCCCGAGCCGATCGAGCCCGGGACCGTCGTGCGCTTCGAGATCGAGGTCTGGCCGACCTCCTACCTCTTCCCCCGGGGCAGCCGGATCCGCCTGGAGATCGCCAACGGCGACTCCCCGGTCGCCGACGGCCTGTTCCACCACTACTACGGCCACCAGGTGGGCCGCCTCCTCGTCCACCACGACGCCGAGCACCCCTCCCACCTCGTCCTGCCCGTCATCCAGTGACCCCCGACCCCTCCCAGGGAGCAGCCACCGTGCCCACCGCACCGCCGAGCACCCTTCGCCCCCGCGAGACCGCCCACCGGGTGGTGCGGCCGGCCGCCATCGGCATCGGTCTCCTCGCGAACCTGCTGTACGTGTTCGTCCTCACCCACCTCGCCGGGTACGACCTCAGGACGCCCGAGGCCTTGGGCCGACCGGCCCAGTCCATCCCGATCAGCCTGGTGATCGCCGCCTCGATCGTCCCGACGATGCTCGGCTGGGGCCTGCTGGAACTGCTGGAACGACGCGTCCCGCGGCGGGCCACCGCCATCTGGACGGTGCTCGCGCTCCTGGTGCTCGTCGGTGGCCTGCCCTACCGCGGCGCCGGGATCACGCCGTCCGACCGGTTCCTGCTGGCGCTGATGCACCTGATCGTCGGCGCGGCGGTGGTCCCCGCCTTCGTGATCACCTCGCGGCGCAGATCCTGACGCCGCCGTCCGACCCTCGTCTCACCTTCCCGCCGGACCGTCCCGTCCCGGCGACCGCGACCGCGTCACCCCGGAGAGCACCATGACCATGCCCTACCTCGCCCAGCGCGACCAGCATCAGAGCCTCGAATGGCTCCACGGCGGACTGTTCACGGTCCTGCTCGACAGCCGGGCCACCCAAGGGCAGCTCACCGTCGGCCTGTTCGACGTCCCCCGGGGCGAGGCCCCGCCCTTCCACCTCCACACCCGCGAGGACGAGGTGTTCTTCCTCCTGAAGGGCGAGGCGCTCGTCTGGGTCGGGGACGAGTGCCACGAACTGGCCGAGGGCGGCATCGTCTACCTGCCGCGCAACATCCCGCACAGCTACCGCGTCACGTCCGACCGGGCGGACCTCCTGCTCATCACCACGCCCGGAGGCATCGAGGAGATGTTCCGCCACGCCGGGCGCGACATCACCACCCCCCGCCCGGACGGGTTCGAGATCACCGCGGACCGGCTCACCGAGGCCGCCGCCCTGCGCGGCAACGTCATCCTCGGCCCGCCCCGCTGACCCGGGCCCGGATCGGCGCGCTCCACCGCATGTTTGACGGACCGTCAGCCCATCTGTCGCCTACTGTCGTCGACATCGACACGGAGGTGGGCCCGAATGACACAGCGTTCCGGTGCGACCGAGCACCCGATCCCGCCCGCGGTGCAGGAGACGTACGGTCCGGCCGATCTCGGTTCGACCTCCCTCTTCGGCGGCGGTTTCATCAACTTCGGCCACTGGCAGGGCATCGACCTGGACCGGCCGCTGACCGAGGCCGACCGGATCGGCAGCCAGCAGGCCCTGTACCGCCACGTGCTCGCCGCCCTGGCACCCACCGACGGGCTGCGGGCCGTGGAGGTCGGCTGCGGACTGGGGGTCGGCGCCGCGGCGGCCCTCGGCGAGCACGGCTTCGCGCAGGTCACGGGCATGGACATCCATCCGCAGCAGCTCGCGCGGGCCGGGCAGGCCAACGCCGACCTGCTGGCCCGCCACCCCGAACGGCTGCGCTTCGTGCGCGGCGCGGCCGAGGAGATGCCCTTCGGCGACGGCGAGTTCGACCGGCTGTACAGCGTCGAGGCCGCCCAGCACTTCCGCGATCTCGGCGCGTTCGCCCGGGAGACCGCGCGCGTGCTGCGGCCCGGCGGCCGTGCCGTCGTCGCCAGCTTCTTCGTCCCCGGTGCCGAACCGGACGACGCCGACCCGGACAGCGCCGACCCGAACGCCGCCGACCCGGCCGGGGCCGGGCGGCTGGCGGAACTGCTCGACACCTTCGCCAGCGGCCTGGACGTCGCGCACACCGTCCCGCTGCTGGTCGCCAGCCTTGAACGGGCCGGCCTGACCGACGTCCGCGTCACCTCGATCGGCGCCCACGTGTGGCCCGGCTGGGACCGCTGGCTGTCGCGGACCTGGGAGCCGGGCAGTTGGCCCCGCAACTTCCTGCGGGCCTTCCGCGAAGGCGGCCTCGACTACTTCACGGTCACCGCGGAACGCCCCTGACCGGCAACGTGGCCGTCCAGCCCTGGTCGAGCAGGAGGCAGGCCTGGTCGACGGCGGCGGCGGGGTCGGGGCGGGAGCCGGCGAAAGCGAGGGTCTCCAGGGTGAACCGGGCGTAGGCGGCGCAGAGGAGGTCGTCGTGCGGCCGGCCGGTCTGGTCGGCCAGCACGCGGGCCAGCGCGTCCTCATGGCGCAGCCACATCGTGCGGGAGTACTCGCGCAGGGCCGGGGTCTCGTGGACGAGCCGCTGGAAGTCGGCGAAGCGGGGGTCCCTGGTACGGCCCGAGTCGGCGAAGCCGGCGAGGTGGGCGCGCAGGGCCTGCGGGATCGTCCAGCCCGGCGGCCGGTCGGTGACCGCCCGGACCAGGGCGGCCTCGTTGCGGGCATCCTCGTCGAAGACCAGGGCCTCTTTGCCCTGGGGGAAGTAGTTGAACAGCGTCGACACCGACACGTCGGCGCCCTCGGCGATCTCGCGGACGCCGACCTGCTCGTAGCCGCGCTCCAGGAACAGCCGCAGCGCCGTGTCGGCGATCGCCTGACGGGTGGCGGCCTTCTTGCGTTCGCGCCGCCCACCGGCCGCCACGTGATCGCTCGTCTCTGCCATGTCCCCGATCCTAGCGCAATCTTGGCACTGCGCCATAATTGGAACTGTTGTATGTTTGCAGCTGTTGCAATGACTGGACGGCGCCCGACGGGTCCGCGGCACGGGGCCGCAGCCGTGATCGACGCCGGCGAAGGGAACACCATGAACTCCGTAGCACCCGCCCGGGCCAGGATCAGCGTCATCGGCGCCGGACCCGGCGGGCTGACCTGTGCCCGCATCCTCCAGCGGCGCGGCCTCACGGTCACCGTCCACGACCGCGACCCGGGCCCCGACGCCCGCAACCAGGGCGGCACCCTCGACCTGCACGCCGACAACGGTCAGCTCGCGCTGCGCGAAGCCGGGCTGCTCGACGCGTTCTTCGAGCTGGCCCGCCCCGAAGGGCAGGAGATGCGCCGCCTCGACCCGACCGGCGCGATCACGTCCCACCGGATCCCGGAGCCCGACGAGCTCTTCAAGCCCGAGATCGACCGCGGCCAGCTGCGCGACCTGCTGCTCGGCTCCCTGCACCCGGGAACCGTGCGCTGGGGGCAGGGCCTCGAGCGGATCAGCGGGCCCGCCGACGGGCCGCGGCGGCTGCACCTCACCGACGGCACGACCATCGAGACCGACCTGGTCATCGGCGCCGACGGCGCCTTCTCCCGGGTGCGGCCCACCGTCTCCCCCGCCGTCCCCCGGTACACCGGGGTGAGCTTCCTGGAGGCCCGGTTCTCCGACGTGGGGAACCGCCATCGCGACATCGCCGAACTGGTCGGCCAGGGCGGCGCGCACGCGGCCGACGGCGAGCGCGGTCTCTTCGCCCAGCGCAACAGCGGCGACCACATCCGGGTCTACCTGATCCGGCGGGTCCCGGTCGACTGGATCGGCCGCGGCGGCCTGAGCGCCGACGACACCGGCGCCATCCGCGCCCTGCTGCTGGAGGAGTACGCCCACTGGTCGCCCCGCCTGCGCCGGCTGATCACCGACAACGACGGCCGCTACGTCGACCGTCCGATCTTCGCCCTCCCCGTCCCGCACACCTGGGAACACGACCCGACCGTGACCCTGCTCGGTGACGCCGCCCACCTGATGCCCCCGCTCGGCGTCGGCGTCAACCTCGCCATGCTCGACGCCGCCGAACTCGCCCTCGCCCTCGCCGACTGCGCCACCGTGGACGACGCCGTCCGTGCCTACGAGGCGACCATGCTCCCCCGCTCCACGCGGACGGCGAAGCTCCTCGAAGGCGGCGCCGAGCACCTGCTGTCCGCCGACATCCCCGACCTCGACGGCGGCAACGACGGCGACGGCGAGGCGGACGGCGACGGCGACAGCGACGCCCTGCTCACCAAGGCGTGAGCCGCGGGCGGGCGGGTACTCAGGCGAAGTCGGTGGCCGGCTCGGTGGCGTACCGGCCCATCGCCTCGATCGTCGTCTCGGGGGTGAGCGGCCGGCCGGCGGCGATCATGTCGCGCAGGTCCCGGAAGTAGTCGACGTACAGGTCGGGGGTGAAGGTGTTGAGCAGGACCGTGGTCCCGTCGGTCGGGTTGGCGAAGGTGTGCGGGGCGCCGGGCGGGATCATCACCAGCGTGCCGGCGGGCGCGTCGTACACGCGCTCGCCGACGGTGAACCGGGCCGCGCCGGAGACCACGTAGAAACCCTCGTCGTGCCGGGCGTGCCGGTGCTGCGGCGGCCCGTCGGTGTGCGGGGCGAGCGTGATCTCCCCGACGCCCAGCCGGTGTCCGGTGGTGCTGCCGTCCTCGAGGATCCGCATCACGGTCGGGCCGAGCCGGATCGACTCACCGGCATCCGGGCCGACCACGGAGACGTCTGCCATCCGAACCTCCAGGGGAGAGACGACTGTCGTCGCCAGAGTGAACTCTCATGAATGTAGTCAGGCCGCACCACTGGCGCAAGTGAACTCTCATCATGCGAGTCAGCGCCAATGCTGGGAGCCGGGTAGCGGGCGGGCGGGCCCAGCCGGGCAGTGTCCTGGCGATCACGAGTGTTGCCAGACGATGAGCGCGGCTTCGGTGATGGTGCCGAGGTAGACCTAGCCGCGCTTGTCGTACCACCGGCACCTGATCGACCGGGACCGTCGATGCGCTCGGCGGCATACTGGCGGGATGGGCCTCGGGGTGGGGTCCGGCGAGAGCGACTGGGGCGGCGGGGTGCTCGGGGAGATGTTGGGGCGTGCGGCGGAGGGCCTCGGGGTGGTCCTGCCCGAGCCCGACGGGCAGCGGAGCGGGAGCGGCACGGCGGAGTACGCCGACGCGGGGCTCGGCCGGCGGGTGCGGGTGCATCCGGCCGACGAGCAGCGACGGGCCTTCTGGGTGTACCTCCAGAGCAACGGAAAGCGCCTGGCCTGCGGGTGGACCGCCGATCCGGCCGAGGTGGTCAGGGCGGCGGCGGCCTGGACCGGCGGAGCGGGGCTCGAGGAGACCAAGGAGCAGGCCCCGTGCATCGAGTTCCGCCCTTGGGCCCTCGCGCACGAGCGGGAGCCGCTCGGTGCTGTCGAGTTGGCGTGGTGCCTCAAGATCGACGACATCCACATGCCGTCGATGAGCCGATTCCCGCGCGTGCATGCGCTGTTGGCGGCGGCCTACGCCCAACCGGTGCTCCGCCAGCTGATGCCGGTGACCAGCCACTTCAACCTCTGGTTCTCCATCAGTACCACAGTGCGCTGGAAGACGACGCGGGTCGGGTACATGATCTGGCCCCACGACGAGGGGTTCTACGGAGTACGGAACGGGAGTGAGTTGCTCGCGCGCTTCGAGACGCCGGAGGAGGCCGTCGCCTTCGTGGTGGCCGTCCTGCCGGAGGGGATCGGGCCGGCGCGTTAACGCGTCGTTCGAGCGGTACCGGCAGCGATCGTGTTCATCGCCACGTTCGGCTGCACCTGGCTCCAGCGCTCTTGATCGCCAGGACACCGCCTAGTAGTGCTTTGTTAGGTGGTGTCGTAGGTCTGCCATGGGATGGGTTGTCGGCAGGTGGGGCAGGTGCCGGTCCAGGTGGTGATGAGGTGTTGGAGGAGTGCCAGGGTCTGGTAGAGGGTCAGGCCCTGGCAGGGGCTTTTGGGTGGATGCGTTGTTCGGTGAGGAACAGGTGGGCGGCGCCGACGAGGGTGACGTGGCGGTGCCAGCCGGTGAATGAGCGGCCTTCGAAGTGGTCCAGTCCCAGCGAGGTCTTCAGTTCGCGGTAGTCGTGCTCGATGCGCCAGCGTGACTTGGCGAGTCTGACGAGGTCCTTGGCGGGGATGTCGGCGGGCAGGTTCGAGATCCAGTACTTGACCGGTTCCGCCTGGCCGTCGGGCCACTGCGCGATCAGCCAGGTGAGCGGGATCGTGCCGTCGGCGGCGGGTTGGGGTCGTCGTCCGGCCAGCCGGACGCGCAGGAGGACGAAGTGTGAGCTCATCGCGGCCTTGGAGCCCTTGCGCCAGCTCACGGACCGTCCGGTGTGTCGGCCTGCGGCCAGCATGTGCTCGCGCAGCGACACGGGGCGGGTGCGGTAGCGCGGCAACGGCCGCGGGCCCAGGCCTCCGTAGGGCGGCTGGTGCGGTCGGGCGCTCTCGGCGTGTGCGGTCATCTCCGCTTTCACCTGGAGCACGTAGGCCAGGCCACGATCCTCCAGGCCGTGGCGGAAGTCGGCGTTCGCCCCGTAGCCGCTGTCCGCGACCAGAGCGGCGGGCCGCAGGCCCGTGCCGGCGAGTTCGTCGAGCATGTCCAACGCGAGCTGCCACTTCGGTCGGTGGTGCTCGTCCTGGGGGATGCGGCAGGCCGCTCGCCGGCCGGCAGCCTCGGGCCCGTCCCAGGAGGCGGGCAGGAACAGCCGCCAGGACAGCGGGCACGAGGCGGTGTCGGAGACCGCGTGGACACTGACGCCGATCTGGCAGTTGCCGACCTTGCCCAGCGTGCCGGAGTACTGACGGGCCACCCCCGGCGAGGCTGTGCCGTCCTTGGGGAAACCGGTGTCGTCCACCGCCCAGACCTCGGGCCGCACCGCTCGCACCGCCCGCCACGCCAGCCGGGCACGCACGTCTCGAACCGGCCAGGTCGAGGACGTCATGAACTGCTGCAGCTGCTGGTGGTCGATCCCCAGGCGCTCGGCCATGGGCTGCATCGACTTGCGCCGGCCCTCCAGCAGCAGGCCCCGCAGATACAGCCCACCCTTGACCCGCTGATCACGCCGCACCAACGGCGCGAACACCTCGTCAGCGAACTCCTCCAACCGGCCCCGACACACCGCAAGCTCCCCAGCCCTCATACAACCAGCGAACTACCGAACACACGCCGTGACAAGAGCAGCTAACAAAGCACTACTAGACCGTGGGCGTCAGCCGGGTCAGTTCGGCCTGCACCGTGGCGCGTTGCCGGGGGTCGAGGGCGGCGTAGACCTTCACCAGTTCGGTGCGGCACCGGTCGACGTCGGCCGGCCGCCGCTGGGCGCGGTAGGCCAGCGCCGCGATCTCCAGGACCAGGGCCGGATCCTGACGGCTGCCGCTGCGGCGCAGGGCGACCAGGGCCTGCTCGCTGCGCTCCGCGGCCTGCTCCATCCGGCCGGTCACGTACAGGATCTCGGCGAGGCTGGTCAGCGTCTTGCTCTGGCCGACGACGTCGCCGAGCTCGGTCTTGATCCGCAGCGAGGCCTCCAGGTGCCGGATCGCGGCTGTCGACTCCCCGGCCTGGTGGCAGACGATGCCGAGGTTGTTGAGCACGTACGCGGCCCGCGACGACTCACCCGCCTGCTGGTACCGGGCCGCCACGGTCTGAAGGGTCGCGATCGCCGGCGCGTTCCGTCCGAGCCGGCCGTAGGCACACGCCACGTCCACGGCGCAGGCGAGAGCACCGGCCTCGTCGCCGAGTCCGGAGCGGATGGCCTGGGCCTGCTCGAACTGGGCGAGGGCCTCCTGCGGCTTGTTGCCGCTCAGGAGCACGATGCCCAGGGTCTTGCGCATGGTGGCCTGTGCGGCCAGGTCGCCCAGTGCGGCGGTCGCCCCGATGGCGGCGGCGCAGATGCCCTCCCAGCGCGGCTCGTACTCGCCGCGGACATACACGCTCGCCCAGAAGGCCGAGACGAGCCGGTGGGCCAGCCCGAGCAGCCAGGGCTCGGACCCGGCGCAGGCCAGGTGGACGGCGGCGACGAGGTTCCGGCTCTCGGCGTCGAACCAGGACTGCGCCTCGTCGAACCCGCCGAGGTCCGGGCGCGATGCCCCGACGGGGAGGTTGTCCGCGCTCCAGTACCCCTCCTCGGCCGCCGGCACCCGGGACGGGGTGAGCAGTCCGGCCGCGTGGTCGGCGGTGTGCAGGTACCAGTGCAGCAGGCGGTGGAGCCCCTGCCGCTCACTCGGTTCGGCGGCCGTCGCCAGTTCGACGGCGTACACCCGGATCAGGTCGTGGAAGCGGTACCGCCCCGGGCCGGCCGGCTGCAGCAGGTGCGCGGCGAGCAGGGCCCACAGGGCGTCCTCGGTCTCCCGCGCCGAGCCGGCGGCCAGCGCGAGCGCCGCGGGCAGGCTGACGGTCGGGCCGGGAACCAGGCCGAGCAGCCGGAATAATCGGGCGACCGGTTCGGCGAGCGCGGCGTAGCCGACGGCGAAGCCGGCGCGCACCGCCCGGTCCTCGACGTGCAGTTCGTCCAGCCGCCGGCTCTCGTCGGCCAGCCGGTCGGCGAGCATCCGCGCAGTCCAGCCCGGTTGGCAGGCCAGCCGGCTGCCCGCGATGCGGATGGCGAGCGGCAGTCCCGCGCAGATCCGCAGGACCTGCGCCACCGCGTCCGGCTCGGCGGCGACGACCTCGCCGCCGACGATCCGGGTGAACAGCTCCCGCGCCTCCTCCTCGGCCAGCACGTCGACGGCGACGCGGTGCACGCCGTCCAGTCCGGGCAGCGCGCCGCGACTGGTGATCAGCGCCGCGCAGCTCCCCGAGCCGGGCAGCAGCGGGCGGACCTGCGCGGCGTCCCTGGCGTTGTCGAGCAGGATCAGCAGCCGCCGTCCGTACACGGTGCTGCGGTAGAGGGCCTCGCGCTCCTCGCGGTCCGTCGGGATGTCGTGGGCCGCGACGCCCAGCGCGCGCAGGAACCGGGCCAGGACCTCGCCCGGGTCGGCGGGTTGAGCGTCCAACCCGTGCAGGTCGGCGTGCAGTTGCCCGTCCGGGAAGCACGGGAGAACCCGGTGCGCCACATGGACGGCCAGCGAGGTCTTGCCCACGCCCCCGGCGCCGTTCAGGGCGGAGAGCACGACCGGCCCGCCGCCCTGGCCCGCGCCCCCGAGCAGGTCCAGCAGCCGCCCGACCAGTGGCTGGCGTCCCGTGAAATCCGACAGGTCAGCCGGAAGTTGACGAGGTGTCACGGCCGGGTGCAGCGGGACCTGCGCCCGCACCGCGCTGTCGTGGCCGGCCGGTTCGGCCAGCGAGGGGTCCGCCGTCAGGACGCGCCGGTGCAGCTCCCGCAGCGCCGGCGCGGGGTCGACGCCGAGGTCCTCGGCCAGCAGCAGGCGGGTCCGCCGATAGACCTCCAGGGCCTCACCACGGCGGCCGCTGCGGTACAGCGCGAGGATCGCCTGCTCCGCCACCAGCTCGTCCAACGGGTGCTCGCGCAGCAGCGCGTTCGCCTCGTCGACGACTTCACGGTGGCGCCCCAGGGCCAGCTCCAGGCCCAGGCACTCCTTGTGCACGGCGGCGCGCAGGGCGTTCAGACGAGCGCCCTCGCTCTCCAGGGCCCGGCTCGACAGGTCGGCGAGTGCCGGACCGCGCCAGCAGGCCAGCGCGCGTCGCAGGCCGGCGACGACCTCGGCCGTCCCCGCCCCCTGCTGCGCCAGTCGGCGTTCGTTCTCGAAGGCGAGCAGGTCGAGTTGGGCCGTCTCCAGCCGGATCCGGTAACCGCCGCGGACCGTGCCGATCACGTTCGCCGCGCCGCACCCGGCCAGGTTGCGGCGCAACCCCGAGACGGCGTCCTGCACCTGGCGGACCGCGGTGGCGGGCTGGTCACCGTCCCACATCACGTCGACGAGCCGCTGCATCCCCACCGTGCGGCCCGCCTCGACCAGCAGTGCCGCCAGCACCTTGGCCTGCCGCGGGCCGTTGAGCGGGACGTCCACCCCGTCGACCCCGGCCAGCAACGTCCCCAGCACGCCGAACCTCATGTCCCCCACCCTGGCCGCCCCCGAACAGGAAACCGTCACCGTCAACGGTAGGACGAACCTAGGACGGATCCAGGACGGCTGTCCATAGCCTCAGGACAACCGCTCCCGCCGGGCACCGACGGGGGAGAGCAGGGCGGACGGACCGTCGGGGGCGGCCAACGGGGGAGCACCGCAAGGCGGTCGGCCGTCGCCCCGGCACGGGGCGACGGCCGGTCGACAGCGTTTCCGACCATCACAGTCGAAGATCCAACCGAGGGGGAACCGTGCGTTCGACCCAAGCGAGGCTGCGGGCAGCCGCGAGTGTGCTGACCGTGTCCGTGCTCAGCGTGCTCGGCACCGGGACGGCGGCCCACGCCACCGTCAATCCGCACCACCAGATCCACAACAGGTACGCGGGCTTCTGCCTGGACGCGGCCAACTACGGGCCCCAGAAGCCGTCCAACAACGGCGACAAGGTCCAGGTCTGGCCCTGCAACAGCTACGACCAGCAGGGCTGGACCTACGTCCACGTCGCGGGCTGGCCCGACAACGTCGTCACCATCCACAACGACGCGGCCCCCGGAAGCTGTCTGGACCTCGACGTCTCCCACTCCGGCCCGAACTACGACTTCGGTGGGAACAACGTCCAGATGTGGCAGTGCAACGGCTGGGGCAACCAGATGTGGGAGGTCAACAACAACGGCCTGCTGATCAACCTGGTCAACACCAACCGGAACGCGCCCACTCCGGTCCTGGACGCCCAGAACTTCGGCGGGACCAATCCGGGCGTGGCCGGCGACCAGGTCCTCGCCTGGAACGACTGGAACTACGGCGGCAGCCAGATCTGGTCCTGGAGCTGAACCCCGCAAGCCCTCGCACCGAGCGCTGAGGCCGCCCCTCCCGGGCGGCCTCAGCCGCGTGATCGGCCGATCGGCCGGACGTTCCTAGCCGCGCAGGGCGGGGTCCTTGAGCGTGCGGTCGGCCCCGCTGACCAGGACGTGGTCGCCGAGGTGGTCGCTCTGGTAGCCGGCTTCCGCCAGCATCGTCGCGAGGCGCAGGGTGAGCCGGAAGTCCTCGGACCGGACGGCGGCCCCGCCGTGCACCGGGACCCGACCGGAGGTCGCCCTGGCCGGCGCCTCCGGGGCGGGCCGGCCGCCGCGGGTGCCACCGCGCCAGGACACCGTCACGCCGTGACTCGCGCAGGAGACGACCACCCCGTCACTCACGTCACCGCCCGCGGTGAGCGGGAAGCCCGCGGTGCGCAGCGTGTCCACCACGGACTGGAGCAGGGCGGACTGGGGGTCGTGGTCCTGGCAGGGCATGACAGCCAGGCTACAGGTGAACAGAAGACATACGGATGGCGACATTGACATGTCGTCAGAGTGGATGGCTCGGTCACTCCGACGACTGACACACCATCAGCCCAGCCGTGGGACTTGCTCCCGTACAGGAAGCGATGTCCGGATCTGCCAGAATCCCGTCATTGCGGCCATCCGCGCACGCGGGCCATGATCGGGGCATGCCCGCACCCCACCGCGTCGTGATCACCGCCTTCCCCGGCGTCGAACTGCTGGACGTCACGGGACCCGCCGAGGTGTTCTCGGTCGCCTCCCGCCTGGTCGGCACCGAGCGCGCGGACTACCGGGTGCAGATCGCCACCGCCGACGGCGCCCTGGTGACCACCTCCAGCGGGGTGCGGCTGATGCCCGACCTGGCCCTGGCGGAGGTCGAGGGGCGGGTGGACACCCTGCTGGTCTCCGGCGCGATCCGACCGACCGGCGACGGCCGGGGCATCGAGGCGGTCGTCGACCCGGAGGTCACCGCGTGGCTGCGCTCGGCGGCGCCCGCGGCCGGGCGGACCGGCTCGGTCTGTGCGGGCGCGCACCTGCTGGCCGCCGCCGGCCTGCTGGACGGACTGCCCGCCACCACCCACTGGCTGACCGCCGCCCAACTCGCCGCCGACCACCCGCGGATCACCGTCGACCCGGACCCGATCTTCATCCGGGCGGGACGCCTGTGGACCTGCGCGGGGGTCACCTCCGGCATGGACCTGGCCCTGGCGATGGTGGCGGCGGACCACGGCCACGCACTGGCCCTCAGCACCGCGCGGATGATGGTCATGTACGTCAAACGCCCCGGCGGCCAGAGCCAGTTCAGCGTCCCGCTCGCCGCCCAGAGCACCCAGGGCGGCCCGGACGACCGGATCGAGGCGGTGCGGCGGTGGATCGCCGACCACCTCACCGAGGACCTGTCGAGCGACCTCCTCGCCGCACGGACGAACCTGAGCGTGCGGCACTTCTCCCGGCTCTTCCGTGCGAGCACCGGCAGCACCCCCGCCGGCTACGTCGAGGCCGCCCGACTGGAGGCGGCCCGCCGGCTGCTGGAGGAGACCGGACGCAGCCTGCCGGACATCGCCGCGGCCAGCGGGCTGGGTGTCGTGGAGACCCTCCACCGCGCCTTCCAGCGGCACCTGGGCACCACGCCCGCGGAGTACCGTCGCCGGTTCCGCTGACCCGCGCTCCCCCGGACCCACCGCTCCCCGACCCACGACCCCCGACCCACCCCTCGACGCCCCCACCCCTCGACGCCCGGCGCACCGCGACGGGCGGACCTCCGCCGCGCCCGCACCCGCCACCCCGCCCCGGGGTGGCACCCACGAGCGCGGCACCCCCACCGAGCCACCACACGACACGACGGAGCCCACCATGTCCCGCACGAAGGTCATCCCGATCCCGGTCCTCGGCAGGCACGCGATCAACGCCTACCTGCTGCTGGGCCGGCGCCCGGTCGTCGTGGACGCCGGCACCCCCGGCAGCGGGCGACGGATCCACGACGAGGTCGCCCGGCACGGCGTCGACCCCGCCGACATCGCCCTCATCGTCATCACCCACGGCCACATCGACCACTTCGGCTCGGCCGCCGAACTGCACCGCCTCACCGGCGCGCCCCTGGCCGCGCACGCCGCCGATCTCGAACCCTTCCGCACCGGCCGCGCCCGCCGGCCCTACCTGCCGACCGGGCCCATGGGCCGGCTCATGCAGCGCGACCGCCGGCTGCACGTACGGGTCGAAGGCTTCGAACCCGACCTGCTGCTGCGCGGCGAGACGAGCCTGGACGACTTCGGGATCGCGGGCCGCATCATGCCCACCCCCGGCCACACGGCCGGTTCCGTCTCCGTCCTCACCGACGAGGGCGACCTCGTCGCCGGTGACCTGGTCGCCAACTCCTTCATGGGCCTCATCCCCGGCAAGCCCGCCAACCCGCCCTTCCACGACGACCCGCAGGGCAACCTCGCCAGCCTGCGCGCCATGCTCGCGCTCGACCCCCGGGCCCTGCACGTCGGCCACGGCTCCCCGCTCGACCCCGCCCGCGTCGGGCGCTGGGCCCGCCGGGAGGACCGCCGCCTCACCCGCCGGGCCGCCGCCGGACGCCTCACCGTCCGCACCCGGACCAGTGCCTGAGGGGCCTCTGCACGCGAGGGGCGGCGGCGGAAAAGGCGGTTGGGCGCGACGGCTCCGGCTGCTAGCTTGCAGTCGACCGTGAAACCGCCTCAGGAGGTGAGACCCGTGAACGCTGTGTCCCCAGGGTGCTCCCCCCTGTCCTTCATGGTCGGGCGACTGACGTAGGTGTCGCCGGGAGCGCCTGAACACCAGGCTCTCCTGAGAGGCAGACACCTATGAACACTCACCAACTCCCCGCGGACGCGGGCGAACACCCGCTCGTGGTCACGCGGGTCGAGGAACGCGCCTGGCACGCCCTGGCGGACGACCAGGTGGTCGGCCGCGGCGATGTCGCCCTGCGGCCCGACGGGCGGACCTTCCTCAGCATCGACGCGTGGGACGAGGCGGTCTTCGACCGGATCGCCCACACGATGCTGGCCGACCTGCCCACGCCGCTGTACACGGTGGTCGACGAGGCCGACCGCGGCCTGACGGCCGGTTGGGAGCGGGCCGGCTTCACGGTCCGACGCCGCGAGTGGGAGTACCTCGTACCCACCGACCCGCGGATCACGGGGCTCGCCGCGGTGCGAGCGCCGTCGGGCGTGAGCGTCGTCCCCCTCGGCGAGGCGGCGGAAGACCTGCTGCGCGCGGTGGACCGCGCCGTGCGCGAGGAGGTCGAGGCGACCGTCGGATGGCGGTCGATGCCCGCCGAGGTGGTGCCCCGCCCGCACGGGACCACCGTGCTGTACCCGTCCAGGTACGCGGTGGCGGCCGAGTCCGGTCGGTACGTGGGCCTGGTCAGGGTGGCACCGATCACCCGGCAGCCGCGGATCGGGCTGATCGCCGTCCTGGCCGACCGGCAGCGCCGCGGCATCGCCCGGGCGCTGCTGGCCCACGTGCTGGGCTCACTGCACCACGCCGGGATCGACACGGCGTCGGCCGAGGTGAACGAGGCCAACCGGGCCGCGATGGCACTGTTCGAGGGCATCGGCTCCCGGCGCGCGGGCAGCAACCTGGAGCTGGTGCACCACTGACGCCCCGTCACACCGTCGACGACAAGAGGGAGAGCATGGCACGGACCACCGAAGGCATCGACGTCGAGGGAACCGTCGTCGAGTGCCTGCGCAACGCCACCTTCACGGTGGAACTCCAGAACGGGCACAAGGTCCTCGCGCACATCAGCGGGAAGATACGGAAGAACCACATCAAGATCCTTCCGTACGACCGCGTGCTCGTGGAGCTCAGCCCGTACGACCTCACCCGCGGCCGGATCCGCTTCCGGTACCGGACCTAGGAGTCGGGTGAGGCGGTGATCGGTCGGCGGGTCCCCGCCCCTCGGGGTGCGGGACCCGCCGGCCTTTCCCCGCACCCGCACCCCGCGCAGCCCGGTGGGCCGAGCCCCACGCTCCGTCAGATCCGGCCCGGTCAGGGGCAGTCACCGGCACGACCTGCCGCAGATCCGTGATCACATAAGTAATGTGACATGTTACAGTGCAATGCCACTGAGGCGTGTCCTCATCACTCGCGGGGGAACTTATGGAACCGATGGAACCTGTCCGGATCGGCGTCGTGGGCGTCGGGAACAACATCTCGGCGCTGCTCCAGGGCGTGCAGGTGTACCGGAACCTGGAGGCCGCGCACGGGCGTGACGCCGAGGGCCTGCCCGGGGTCACCCGCTGTGACATCGGCGGGGTCCGCGTCACCGACGTGCGGATCTCGGCGGCGTTCGACGTGGCGGCGCAGAAGGTCGGGCTGCCGCTGACCGAGGCCGTCTTCGCCGCTCCGAACAACTACCCCCGCATCGTCGAGGTCCTGGAGTCGCAGCCCGTCAAGGTCTCGCCCGGCGCCCGCTTCGACGGCGTCCCCGAGCACCTGGCCGCGCTGGTCCCGGTCGACGCCCACGCCGACCGCGGCATCGAGGGCGTCGTCGAGGAACTCCTCGACACCCGGACCGAGGTCCTCCTCTACTCCCTGCCCACGGGCTCCCCGCAGGCCGCCCGGTTCTACGCCGAGTGCGCCCTGCGGGCCGGCGTGGCGCTGGTGAACTGCACGCCCGACCCGCTCGCCACGGACCCGGCGATCGCCGCCCGCTTCACGGCCGCCGGCGTTCCGCTGGTCGGTGACGACCTGGCCAGCCACCTGGGCTCCTCGGTGGTCCACCGCACCCTGCTCCAGCTGGTCGCGGACCGCGGCCTGGACGTCGACCGCAGCTACCAGGTCAACCTCGGTGGCAACGCCGACTTCAAGAACCTGCTGGTGCGCGGCGAGGCGAAGCGGACCTCCAAGCACAACGCGCTCGGCGACACCTCCAGCGACCGGGTCTGCGTCGTCCCCTCGGGCGGCTACGTGCCCGTGCTCGGCGACCAGAAGGTCGGCTACGTCTTCGTCGAGGCCCTGGGCTGGGGCGGCATGCCCGCGACCCTGGAGGTCAAGCTCACGGTGCAGGACTCCAGCAACGCCGCCGGGGTGATCATCGACCTGGTCCGCCTGGCGGCACTGGCCCGCCGGGCCGGGGTCGGCGGGCCCGTCCACGGCGCCGCCTCGCTGCTCAAGTCGCCGCCCCCCGGCGACACCGACCGCAGCCCCGACGCCTTCGACCGGGCGGCGGCCGAGCTGGCCCGCCGGATCACCGGCACCCCTCTCCCGGGCGAGGCCACGGCCGTCGGCGAGGCGGCGGTCCTCGGCGGGTCCCTCGGATGAGCGCCCCCGGTCCCCTGACCCGGGCGTTGCGCGCGGTGGTCGCCGGCACCGACCTCTCCGACGCGCAGGCGGCGGCCGTGATGGCCGAGCTGATCGCCGGGACCTTCACGCCCGCCCAGTTCGGTGCCCTGGCGGTCGCGCTGCGGATGAAGGGCGAGTCGGCCACCGAGATCGCCGCCTTCGTGCGGGTGCTGCGCGGCGAGGCGACGCCGGTCGACCTCGGTGAGCGGCGCGGCCGCGCCGTGGACCTGTGCGGCACCGGCGGGGACGGTCCCAGCGCCCAGGTCTTCAACATCTCCACCACGGCCGCCCTGGTCGCCGCCGGCGCGGGCGTGCCCGTCGCCAAGCACGGCACCAGCGCCGTCTCCAGCCGCTCCGGCAGCAGCGACCTGCTGACCGCACTGGGGGTGCGGATCGGCCGCGACCCCGGGCAGGTCGCCGACGACCTGGCCCGGCACGGCATCTGCTTCATGCACGCGCCGTCCTTCAACCGCGGCATGCGGCACCTGATCGGCCTGCGCCAGGAGATCGGCCTGCGGCTGGTCTTCAACCTGCTGGGCCCGCTCTGCAACCCGGCCGGGGTCCAGCGGCACGTCGTCGGCGTGTACGAGGACGGCTACCTGGAGGTCGTCGCCGGGGCGCTGGCCCGCGGCGGTGCGCGCCGCGCCTGGGTGCTGCGGGCCCGGGACGGCCTGGACGAGCTGTCGACGACCGCGCCGACCCGGGTGGTACGGGTGGACGACGGGATGCTCTCGGAGACCGTGGTCGACGCCCGGGACCTGGGGCTCACCCCGGCCACCCTGGACGAGCTGCACGGCGGCTCCCCCGAGGAGAACGCACGGACCACCCGGGCGATCCTGGCCGGCACCGCGAGCCGGGCCCGGACCGAGGTCGTGCTGCTCAACGCGGCGGCCGTGCTGGTGGTGGCCGACCGGGCGGCGGACCTGGCCCAGGGCCTGGAGCTGGCCGAGGCCTCGATCCGCACCGGCGCCGCCACCGCCGTCCTCGCGGGCTGGTCTGCCGGTGGCGAGGCCGCTTCCGGGGCCGTCGCCGAGGCGAAGGGGTACGCCGGGTGACCACACCGCTGCTCCCGCCCGACTTCGGCGCCCCGATCGGCCGCTACACCCCCGGTCTGCTGAGCACCGGGCCCTGCGGCGACTGGGTCTTCGTCTCCGGCCAGGTGGCCACCGACGCCCAGGGCCGCACCGTCGGCGCGCAGGACATCCGGACGCAGACCCGCCAGGTCTTCGCCAACCTCGCCGCCGTGCTCGCCGAGGGCGGCGCCGCGCTGAGCGACCTGCTCTCGGTCACGGTCCATCTCACCTCGCGCGCGGACTTCGCCGGCTTCACCGAGGAGCGCAACCGGGTCTTCGCCCACCGGACGCCCCCCACCAGCACGGTCGTGATCGTGCGGGGCCTGGTCGTGCCCGAGCACCTGGTCGAGGTCAGCGGCATCGCCCGGCGCGGGACGGCGGGGCGGTGACCGCCGCGACACCCCGCACGAGGACCACCGGTGAGCTCTTCACCGTCGTCGGCGGGGTCAACACCGACACGATCCTGCACACCGCCACCGAGCCGCAGGACGACGGCACCGTCGAGGTCCTGGAGCGCACCGGCGCGATCGGCGGCCACGGCGCCAACACCGCGCTCGCGCTGGCCCGGCTCGGCCACCGGGTGCGGCTGGTCGCGGCGGTGGGCGGGGACCAGGCCGGCGAGGAGGCCACCGCGTCCCTGCGGGCCGCCGGCGTGGACACCGGCGACGTCGTGCGCGTGCGTGCGGCGCAGACCGGTCAGGCCGTCGTGGTGAACGGGCCCAGGACCCGCCACATGATGCTCTGGCGCGGGGCCAACGACCTGCTGCCCGCCCCGGATCCGGTGCGCGGCACGCTGCTGCTGCTCGACCCGCCACTGCCCACGGTCCCCGCCCTGCTGGCCGGACCGCGCCTGGTGGTGGCCAACCCCGGCGGCCGCACCGCGGGCATGCTCCCGATGCTCTGCGCGGCCCCCGGGCCGGTGGTGCTGGTCTGCAACCGGACCGAGTTCGAGCAGGCGGGTGGGGCGGCCCGGCTGCCGGAGCTGGTCCGGACGCTGACCGCCGTCGTGGTGACCGAGGGCGAGCGGGGCTGCCTGGTCCTCGACGCGGCCGGGAGCACCGCGGTGCCCGCCCGTCCGGCCACCGCGGTGGACCCCACCGGAGCCGGCGACGCGTTCACCGCGGGGCTGGCCGCGGCGCTGGCGGGCGGCGCCAGGGCGGTGCGGGCGGCCGGGGCCGGGGCGGCGCTGGCCGCGCTGGCGGTGGAGGTCCACGGCGGGCCGGCGGCGCTGCCCGCGGCCACCGAGGTCCGGCGACGGCTGGACGCCGACCGGAGTCGGGAACACCGGAACACGGAGAGCCGGAGCCTGGAGAAGGAGTCCGCGTGGAGCTGAACCTGCCCCCGCACGGCCTGCCCGGGCTGCTGCTCACCGTCTGCGGACCGGACGGCTGCGGGAAGTCGACCCTGGAGGCGGGCCTGCTGGACCGGTTGGCCTCCCGCGGGGTCACCCCGCAGGTCCTGATCCAGCCCAGTGCCTGGTGGCGCGAGGATCCGCGGGTCCGCTCGACGATGGTCGCCGGCCCGCGCTCGCTCGACCCGCTCGCGCTGGCGCTGTTCGCCCTCGCGGACCGGGTCGACCAGCAGGCGCACGAGGTCCTGCCGGTGCTGGCCGCCGGCGGCACGATCCTCTCGAACCGCTACCTGCTCTCCCTGTGCGCGCACTTCCTGACCACCCGGGAGATCGACCAGGCCCTCCTGACGCCCCTGTACCGGCAGTTGGTCGCCCCCGACCTGATGGTGGTGCTGGACGCGCCGACCCCGGTGCTGCTCGACCGGGTGGTGCGGCGCGACGGCCCGGACCCCCGGCGCTGGGACCAGCAGCCGGAGTTCGTCGCGCGCAACCGTGAGGCGTTCCTGGCCCTGGCCCGCGCCAACGGCGCCCTGGTGCTGGACACCACCCGGCCGGCCCCGGAGGTGCTGGACACCGTCTGGGACCGGGTGGCACCCCTGCTCCCTCCCGGCGCGCCGCCGCGGGAGGGCCGATGACCGCCCCGGGCGGGCCGGTGACCGGCACGGGAGGGCCGGACACCGGCACGCCCGGGGCACCGGGCGGCTCCGGGTGCACGGGGGACTGCTCGGGCACGGGCTTCTTCGACCTGCTCGGCGAGACGTACGACAGCTACCGGCCGCCCGACGCCGCGCGCACCCGCCAGGAGGTGGACCTGCTGGCCGCGGCCTGTGCCCGGCCGGTCGGCACGGCGGTGGACCTGATGTGCGGCCAGGGCCGGCACAGCCTGGAACTGGCCCGGCGCGGCTGGCGGGTGACCGCCGTCGACCGGGTCGCGGGCCTGCTGGGCCTGCTCGGCGAACGGGCCCGCGCCCAGGGCCTCGGCGACCTGGTCGACATCGTGCGGGCCGACGCCTTCGAGTTCCGGCACACCGGCCGGGCCGACCTGGTGGCGCTGCTGGGCAACTCCTTCGGCTTCGCCGCCGACCGGGCCGCCTGCGCGGGCCTGTTGAACGCCCTCACCGCGGCCACCGCCGCCGACGGGCTGCTCGCCGTCGAGGTCTTCGACCCGGTGCGCCGGGCGGACCGGCACCTGTGGAGCAAGCGGTTCCCCGGCGGGTCGCTCACCAAGCGGCGCCACTGGGACCCGGTCGGCTCGACCGAGCACATGCGCGTCGACCTGGCCGGGACGGGCCCGACCCGGTCCACCTGCTACCGCCAGTACACCCCGCCCGCCGAGGAGTTCGTCGCGCTGGCCGGTGGGGCGGGCTGGCGGGCCCGGCCGGCGGCGGCCTGGCCCTCCAACGACTCGACCCTGTTCCTGCTGCGTCGGGAGGCGCCTTGAGACCCCGGCTGGTCCTGGTGGCCCACCCGGATCCGGTGGAGCCGCTGGATCTGCTCCCGGTGGTCCGGATCCTGGAGAAGTGCGGCGAGGACGCGTTCGCCGTCCGGGTGCGGGCCCTGGACGGGCCGCCCGGCTCCGGGGCCGCGCAGCCGGCCGACGTGCTGCTGGTCCCCGGCGGCCGGGGCAGCGAACGCGACTACGGCCAGGGGCCGGTGGCGCGCGCCCTCGACGCGCACATGGGCGCCGGACGTCCGGTCTACACCGTCTGTTCCGGGGCCTTCGTGCTGGCCGGACGCGGGCTGCTCACCGGGCGGACGGTGGCCACCCACAGCGCCAAGTCCGAGCGCCTGGCCCGGCTCGGCGGCTGCACCGTGCGCCCGGGCCTGGTCCGCGACGGGACGCTCACCTCCGTCGGTGGCACGGCGGTGGGGCACGTCAAGGCGCTCGCCCTCGCGCTGCGGATCGTGGCGGACCAGACACCGGAGCGACTGCCCGCGCTGCTGGCCACCTTGGACGTCGACCCGCACCTGCTGCCCCGCCTGGAGGTGGTCCGATGAGCCGGGCCCCGGGGCGCCGCCCGTTGCTGCTGCCCGGCGGCCCGGAGCGGGCGCAGGGCTTCGCGGCCGAGCTGCTGGCCACCGGCCGCTGGGAGCAACTGGAGCTGGGGCGCGCCCGGTTCGGCAACGGCAACGTCATGTACTGGCCGCCGCCGGGCGCCGTCCCGCGCTCCCCGGACCTGCTCTGGCCGCAGGACCTCGAGCCCGGGCAGGCGCTGCTGGAGCTGGGGCTGGCGCTGGACTGCCTGTGGCGGGCCCGCCCCGGCCTGCGCGCCCGGATCCTGCTGCCCTACCTGCCGTACTCGCGCAGCAGCCGGGTGGAGCAGGGCTCCTCGCTCGGCGCCGCCGTGCTGCTGCGCCTGCTGGACGCGCTGCCGGGTGTCGACGGCTACGCCGTCTTCGACCTGCACACGCCCGAACTGACCGGCTTCGCCCGGCAGTCGCTCACCGAGCACAGCGCACTCGCGGACGTGCGGGCCTGGGCGGCGGGGCTGGCGGGGCTGGACCTCGTGGTGGCTCCGGACCGCGGCCGCGCCGCCACCTGCGAGCGGCTGGCCCGCGACCTGGGGGTGTCCGCGGAGGTGCTGCTCAAACGCCGCACCGACCACGGCGACCGCGCGCACCGGATCCCGCTGGAGCGCCCGGCCCTGCGCGGCGCCGATGTCCTCCTGCTGGACGACGAACTCACCAGCGGCAGCACCATGACGGCCGCGCTGGAGACCCTGCGGGAGAGCGGTGCGGCCCGCGCCCACCTGGTGGCCCTGCGCAGCTTCGCCGACGAGCGGGTGGTCAAGGAGCTGGTGGCACACCCGTTGGTCCACACCCTGGCCACCACCGCGCTGTCGCCGCACCGGGCGGCCGAGGCGGTCCGCGCGCACGGCGGCCGGCTGGTCCCGCTGACGGGCGCACTGGCCGCACTGGCGGACCACCGGTGACCGGGACCGGACCGGTGGCGGGAGCGCTGGAGGCCGCGGTGCCCGGAGCGGTGACCGGACCGGTGGCGGGAGCGGTGCTGATCACCGGCGCCAGCCGGGGCATCGGCCGCGCCCTGGCCCACCGGCTGGCCCTGGACGGTACCCCGGCCGTGCTCTGGGCCCGGGACGGCGGCCAACTGGACGACGTCGTACGGAACTTCGCCGACCACGGAGTCCCGGCGCTCGGCTGCGCGGTCGACGTCGGCGACCCGGCGGCGGTGCGAGCGGCCGGGCACCGGCTGCGCGAGCACGGCTTCGGCCTGCGCGCGGTGGTGCTCAACGCCGGTGTCGGGCAGTGGCATCCGCTGCTCGACCACCCCCACGAGGTGTGGACGCGGACCCTGGCGACCAACCTGCAGGGCGCGTTCAGCGCGGTCGTGGAGCTGCTTCCGCTGCTCCTGGCCCACGGAGACGGGCAGTTGATCGGCATCGGCTCGGACTCGGGCCTGACCGGGCTGCCGGACCGCGCCGCCTACTGCGCCTCCAAGTGGGGCCTGCGCGGGGTGTTGGAGGTGGCGCGGGCCGAACACCGCGACCAGGGACTGCGGGTGACCCACGTGGCCCTGGGCGCGGTGGACACCGGCTTCCGGACCGGCGTGCCGGGCGGTCGGCCGGGCGCGCTGTCCGCGCAGGCGGCGGCCGACCTGGTGGCCTGGCTGCTCGCGCTGCCCGCGGGCACGGAGGTCCGGGAGATTCACGCGGCATCGACAGCCCGCCCGTTCGGGGCGGCGGCCGCCACCGAGAAGGAGTAGCCAATGACCACAGCGCACGAGCACTACCTGGACTCGCTCGGCGCCACCGGCGAGCAGTTGAGCGCCGAGCAGACCGAGCGGCTGGACCGGGACGGGTACGTGGTGCTCCCGGCCCTGCTCACGCCGGACCATGTCGCGCAGGTCAAGGAGTCGCTGGACCGGATCGCGCGGGCCGAGGGGAGGATGGCGGGCCACGAGTACCTCCTCTGCGACGACGGCGCGCACCGGCTGCACAACCTGCTGAACAAGGACACCGTCTACGACGTGTTCCTGACCCACCCGACGGTGCTGGCCGGGGTGCGGCACGTGCTGGGCTCGGACTTCCGGCTCAGCATGCTCAACATGCGCTCGCAACTCCCGGGCCAGAAGCGGCAGAAGCTGCACGTCGACTGGTACGACGGGGCGGAGCCGAACGGCGACTTCAAGGTGTGCAACGCGATCTGGGCCCTGGACGGGTTCACCGCGGAGAACGGCGCGACCCGGGTGGTGCCGGGCTCGCACCGGTTCGCCGAGGTGCCCAAGCAGGTCCTGCGGGACCCGTACGCCGACTGGCCGGGCGAGGTGAGCGTGCTCGCCGAGCCGGGTGACGTCATCCTCTTCAACTCGCATCTGTGGCACCGCGGGATGGACAACCGCAGCGACGCCCCACGGGCCGGGATCAACAGCTTCTTCTGCCGGGCCGACCAGCGGCCCGAGTTGGACCAGGACGCGCTGCTCGACGCGGCCGCCCGGGAGCGGATGAGCCCGGCCGCGCTGCGCCTGCTCGGCCTGGCGTGACCCGGCGGTGGCCCCGGGCCCCGGTCGGGCTCGGGGCCACCCGTGGGGCCGCGGGAAGCGGGAGCGCGGCCGGTCAGCGGGGGCGCGGGCCCAGGTGCAGGCAGGCCCAGGCCGCCTGGGCCGGGATGTCACCGGCGACGGCGTACCCGGCCGGCACCACCGCACCGACGCGCGCCAGCAGTTCGGCCGGCGTCCCGCTGATCCGCGACCGGAGGGCCGCGCCCGTCGCCCGGCCCGCCCGGAAGTGCGCGGCGTGCACCTCCAGCAGCAGCCGCTCGCCGGCGCGCAGGTCCTGCACCCGCGTCGCGCTCAGCCGCAGGCCCACCCAGCCGTCCGGCGCCGCCGGGTCCACCGGCAGCGCCGCCTCCGTCAGCGGACGGAACCGGACCTGCCGGGGGCGCGCCTGCAGCCCGCCGTGCCGCACGACCGTCAACCCCGAGGGCCTCGCGCCGTCCTGGCACTGCGCCCGGGTCCGCAGCACCGCGCCCGGCACCTCGCCCATCAGGACCAGCGCACCGCCGCGGTCGCCCTCGGCGTCGAAGGGGCGCCCCCAGGGACCGCAGGCGACGGGCGCGGCGTTCCCGGGCGGGGCCGGCGGGGGGGGGGGGGGGGGGGGGGGGGGGGGGGGGGGG